>JADLGU010000306.1 GCA_020849155.1 Rhodocyclaceae bacterium
ACGGCGTCGTCCTCCGTGTAGCAGCCGGCGGTATTGGGCAATAGTGTGTAATTCGACGGCGGCAGGTAGTCGAGCAGCCTCGGCTGGCCCGGCTCCTGGCCGATGTTGGTGCGGCGGATCGCCACCGTGACGATCTCGGCGCCGGAGGCTTCAATGGCGTCTCGCGTCTGCGCGAAATCCTTGTACTTGCCGGTGCCGACGAGCAGGCGCGAGGAATAGGCCTTGCCGGCGATGATGAGTTGGTCGTTGTCCATATCCGTTTAGCCGCCGCCGACGGCGACGACGATTTCGAGGCGGTCGCCCTCGTCGAGCCGGGTGACGGCATGCGCGCTCTTCGGCACGATCTCGCCGTTGCGCTCGACCGCCAGGCGCTTGCCCTCGAGGTCCATGCCACGCAGCAGATCGGCCACCGAGAGCGCCGCCGCGACGCTGCGCCGTTCGCCGTTGACGCTGATTTCCATTGGCAAATTCTAACAGGTAGAATGCCGCCGTCCGCGGGTGTAGTTCAATGGCAGAACGGCAGCTTCCCAAGCTGCATACGAGGGTTCGATTCCCTTCACCCGCTCCAAGAAAAATCCGGCGCCAGGCCGGATTTTTTGTTGGGGTGCAGCCGGAACACCTCCTGCGGGGAGGCGAGCCTCAATCAGAGGAGGAGGAGGAGGGACTGACTCGGCTCAATTCCGGCTGCGGTGAAACGGTCAGGCCGGCAGGCAGGGGCCGTGGCGGTTGCCGTCCTTGGCCCTGGCGGTTGCCGTGAAGGCGTTCTTCAGCGCCTTCCAGGCGCGGGCCAGGTGTTCGGCGAGGGCTTCGCTGCGCAAGCGCCGGGCTTCGGCGATGTAGGCCTCGATTTCGACATAGTCATAGTCTTTCATTTGCATCTCCTTGTAGTCGATGGGGTGGTCGGCTCGCCATCCTTGTGAGCTGGTTCGCCGGCCCGCAATCGAAATATAAGGTCGTTGTTGCGCCGCAACAAACGATATATAGTTACGCGACACATTAGGAAAGCTAAATCATTCCAGCATGGCCTACCGCCTGCCCCCCCTCCATTCGCTGCGCGCCTTCGAAGCGGCCGCGCGCCTGCTGAGCTTCAAGAAAGCGGCCGAGGAACTGCACGTCACCCCGGCGGCGATCAGCCAGCAGATCAAGGGCCTGGAGGCCTATCTCGGCGCGCCGCTGTTCCGCCGGCTGACGCGCGCCCTGGAACTCACCGAGGAGGGACAGGCCATGCTGCCCAAGCTGCAGGAAGGCTTCGAATGCCTGGCCGCCGCCGTCGAGCGCACCCGGCACCACGAAGGCGGGGGGCTGCTGTCGGTGAGCGCCCCGCCTTCGTTCGCCTCCCGCTGGCTGATGCCGCGCCTGCAAGGGCTGGCCGACGCCCATCCGGAAATCGAGTTGCGCCTCGCCACCAGCCTCGCCACCATCGACCGCCACGAGATCGCCGCGCCGGGCGGCGATGCGGTCGACCTGCGCAAGGACGGCAGCGAGGTGGAAATCCGCTTCGGCAGCGGGCGCTATGGCAAGCTGCGCGCCGATCGCCTCTTCGGCGTCGCCTACGTGGCGGTCTGCAGCCCGCGCCTGCTGAAGGGCAAGCGCCCGCTGCGCCAGCCCAACGATCTGCGTCATCACGTGCTGATCCACGACGACACCATCCCCGACGCGAACGAGCGGCCGAGCTGGGAGCAGTGGCTGAAGCAGGCGGGCGCGACCGGGGTGGCGGCCGGCCCCGGCCCCCATTTCAGCAATGCCGGGCTGGCCATCGAAGCGGCGGTCGACGGCCTCGGGGTGACCCTGGCGCCGCGTCCGCTGGTCTCGGCCGACGTGGCCGAGGGCCGGCTGGTCATCCCCTTCGATATCGTTTTGCCGTCCAGGCACGCCTACTGGCTGGTGTGCTCGGAGGCGACGGCCGACCGGCCGGCGGTGAGCGCCTTCCGGAGCTGGCTGCTGAAGGAGGCGGAGAAGGAGGGCTAGACCTCGCGCAGGGCGCGGTAGCGGCCGCCCTGGAAGACCAGGGGTTCCTTCCGGTCGCGCCGATGGCGCTCGATGCGGCCGATGAAGAGCAGATGATCGCCGCCGTCGTGCCGCACCTGGTTGGCGCACTCGAACCAGGCGCAGCAGCCGGGCAGCAGCGGCGCGCCGGCCAGGCCGGGATTCAGTTCGAGGCCGGCGAACTTGTCGGCCGCGCGGCTGGCGAAGCGCTGCGACAGCCAGGCCTGGTCCAGCGCCAGGACATTGACGGCATAGTGGCTGCAGTCGCGAAAAGCCGCCAGACTGGGGGAGGCGAGCGAGAGGCTCCAGACGATCAGCGGCGGCTCGAGCGAAACGGCGTTGAAGGAATTCACCGTCAGGCCGACCGGCTCGCCGCCCGCGCCGCGCGTCGTCAGCACGGTGACGCCGGTGGCGAAGGCGCCCAGCGCATCGCGCAGGGCGCGCTGGCCGGCGGCCGCGGGCGCGGGGTCGATGCGAAAGGCTTCGATCGGTTTGTTCATGGTCAATCGGAATAACGGGCCGCTGAGCCAATCCTTTAGAATTGAACAAAGAGTAGCGGCGGCCGGGGCCGCTGGCAAGTCCGATCGCGCATGAAAAACCGCAAGCCCATCGAGGCCTTTGCCAGCCGCCTGATCCGCTGGCAGAAAACGCATGGCCGCCACGACCTGCCCTGGCAGCAGGGTCGCGTGGCCGATCCCTACCGCGTCTGGCTGTCGGAAATCATGCTGCAGCAGACCCAGGTGGCGACGGTGATCCCTTACTACCGGCGTTTCCTCGCCCGCTTTCCCGACCTGGCCAGCCTCGCCGCGGCGCCGGCCGGGGACGTCATGGCGCTGTGGAGCGGCCTTGGCTACTACGCCCGGGCGCGCCACCTGCAGCGGGCGGCGCAGGAAGTCGTGGCCCGGCACGGCGGCCGCTTGCCGCGCCGCGTCGAGGAGATCGCCCAGCTGCCCGGCGTCGGCCGCTCCACCGCCGCCGCCATCGCCGTCTTCGCCTTCGGCGCGCGCGCGGCGATCCTCGACGGCAACGTCAAGCGGGTGCTGGCCCGGGCCTTCGGCATCGAAGGCTTCCCCGGCGAGCGGACGGTGGAGGCGCGCCTGTGGGCGCTGGCCGAATCGCTGCTGCCGGAGCGCGACAACGTCGCCTACACCCAGGGCCTGATGGACCTCGGCGCGACGCTCTGCACGCGGACGAGGCCGCGCTGCGCCGACTGCCCGCTCGCCGCTTGCTGCGTGGCGCTGCGGCAAGAGCGCGTCGCCGAGCTGCCGGCCCGGCGGGCGAAGCGCGCCGCGCCGCGCCGCGCGGTGCGCGTGCTGGTGCTGCGCAACCGAGGCAGCGTGCTGCTGGAACGGCGGCCGCCGCGCGGCATCTGGGGCGGGCTGCTGTCGCTGCCGGAACTGCCCGAAGGAATGCTGCCGCGACGCTACGCCGGGGCGATGCCGCTGCCGGTGGTGCGCCACGCCTTCACGCACTTGCGCCTCGACATCCAGCCGCTCGTCCTAAAAGTCGGTCGCCGTGAGACGGCGATTGACGGCGTCTGGCTGAGCCTGAAACAACTGGGACAGGCGCCGCTGCCGGCGCCGATCAGGAAAATCCTCGCCGGCCTTACTTGACGAGATTGCGCTGGGCGAGGAACTTGAAGACGATCTCCAGCCGCGACACCGGGTCTTCCAGCTCGAGCAGCTTCTGCCGGGCGATGGCCGGGATCGGCAGCAGCTCGCAGAAGCGGAAGCCGACCCAGGCCGCGTCGTCGAAGCGGTGCGGCGGCGGCAGGCGCCCGGCGCCGGCATCGGCCGCCATGGCCTGCAGCAGCGGCAGCAGCGCCGCCAGGTTTTTCGGCACCGGCCGGGACGGCTCGGCGGCGATCGCCTCGATGCGGGCCTGCAGCAATCCGCTGCCGTCGGCCTCGCTGGAGAGGATGCGGAAGCGCTCCTCGCCGCGCACCGTGATGTTGAGGATGCCCGGCTGGGTCATGTCCCAGGCGACGATGCGCGCCTCGGTGCCGACCGGGTGCGGCACGGCCGCCGCGCCGACCTCGCTGCCCTCGGCGATCAGGCAGACGCCGAAGCTGCCGTCGTGCTTGAAGCAGTCCTTCACCAGGGTCATGTAGCGCTGCTCGAAGACCCGCAGGCCGAGCGTGCCGCCGGGAAACAGCACGGCATTGAGCGGAAACAGCGCCAGCCGCCGCGGATCGGCGGCGGCCTGGCTGCGCTGCGGGAAATTAAGGATGGCCAAGATTCTCTTTCGGCTGGGGGGCCGGCTCGAGCAGCTGCGCCGCGGCGAGGCCGTTGGCAAGACCGAATAGTAGCGCGGCCAGGGCGAAGAAGGGCACCAGGTAGAGCAGCCCGTCGTGCGGCACCAGCCACAGCCGCGCCACGACCAGCTGGCCGGCGATGTGGGCGAAGGCGGCGACCAGGCTCTGGCTGACCGGGCCGAACCAGCGGCCCGGCAGGTGCATGGCGCAGCCCAGTGCGACGAGGCTGGCCAGCGCGCCGGCCAGGCTCAGGAAGAAGCCCGGGGCGAGGAACTGGCCGACGAGCAGGCTGCCCGCTACCACCCGCAGCAGCGAGACCCAGACCGCGTCGCGCCAGCCGTAGCGGGCCAGCACGATCAGCGTGATGATGTTGGCCAGGCCCGGCTTCACCCCCGGCAGCGGCATCGGGATGGCCGCCTCCACCACCGACAGGGCGATGGCCGCCGCCGCATAGCGGGCGATGCGGTGGTCGTCGGCGCTGGGGGTGAGTTCAATAGGCGAGAGAGTCATGACCGGCGCTGCGCCCGGCGATCGACAGGCTGAGGTGATTGGGCGCGCAGATGGCGATGGCGTTGGGCTGGGTCAGCCAGCCCTGGCGCACGCAATACTGGCGCGGGCCGGGATCGGCGGCGACGCGGGCGCGGCCGGGCTGCACCTCGATCACGCTGGTACCCAAGGCGCCCTGCACCTCGACGCGGCGCGCCTGCGTCAGCGGCAACTCGGCGACGACGACGCCGTCGCGGCGCACCACCGCCTTTTCCGCCGCGCCGCCCGTGAAGGCAACCGGCGCCAGGGCCGCGGTGACAGCCGCCAGGAGCAGCAGCACGGCCCAGTCGCCGGGCTTCATGAAGCGCAGGAAAGATTTCACGCGCACCCGATCTCTCCGTCATCCCCCTCTCCCGCACGCGGGAGAGGGGCGTCTTTATGTGATTGCGCGATGCCGCACCAGGACGCGGGC
>JADLGU010000307.1 GCA_020849155.1 Rhodocyclaceae bacterium
CGCGCGCCGAGCGCAGCTATTTCGACGACCCGGATGGGGTCGACGAGGCCTATCTCGCCGCCTGGTGGACTAAAGTGCAGGCGCACCAGGGCGTGACGATGCCGTGGGAGGAGTTCAAGCGCCGCGGCGTCTACAAGTTCGAGTTCGCGCAGCCGCTGGTGGCCTTCCGCGAGCAGATCGAGCAGGGCAAGCCCTTCAAGACGCCCTCCGGCAGGATCGAGATCTTCTCGACCACCCTGGCCAAGGTGACGGACTGGACGAAGACGCAGTACGGTTATCCGATCCCCGCCATCCCGAAGTGGATCGAGCCCTTCGAGTCGCTCAACCATCCGCTGGCGAAGGTCTATCCCTTCCACATGATCACGCCGCATCCGCGCTGGCGCACCCATTCGATCTTCCACCACATCCCCTGGCTGCGCGAGACCTACCAGCAGGAGATCACGCTCAACGCCGCCGATGCGCAGCGGCTCGGCATCCGCAGCGGCGACAGGGTCGAGGCCTGGAACGCGCGCGGCCGCATCGTGCTGCCGGCCTACGTCACCGAGCGCTGCATGCCGGGCGTGGTGGTGGTGCACGAGGGCGCCTGGATGGACCGCGACGCCGCCGGCATCGACCGCGCCGGCAACCCGGACTTCCTTACCCTCGACGAGCCTTCGCCGGCCGGCGCGTTCGCCTACAACACCATCCTGTGCAATGTGAAGAAGACGGCGCTGGCGCACAAGCCGGGCTGGGACGAGCAGGCCACGGCGCGCGCGCACATCTTCCGCCGGGACTACTGAAGTGGCGAAGAAACTGGACCGCGGGGAAGTGAAGCAGGCCCTGGAGCGCAAGGTGGCGCAGACGCGCCGCCCGGTGCAGCCGAAGACCCAGCTCGGCTTCATCCACCACAACGTCGACTGCATCGGCTGCCGCGCCTGCGAAATCGCCTGCAAGGACAAGAACGACCTGCCGGCCGGGCCGCGCTTCCGCCGCGTCATGTACGTCGAGGGCGGCGCCTTCCCCGACGTGTACGCCTACAAGGTGAACATGTCCTGCAACCACTGCGCCGAACCGGCCTGCCTGCCGACCTGCCCCTCGGGCGCCATCTGGAAACGGGCCGACAACGGCGTGGTCGACATCGACTCGACGCTGTGCATCGGCTGCCGCCGCTGCGAGGCGGCCTGCCCCTACGGCGCGCCGCAGTGGGACCCGAAGGAGCGGATCGTCAAGAAGTGCAATATGTGCATCGACGAGCTGGAGGCCGGCCGCAAGCCCTACTGCGTCATGGCCTGCATGATGCGCGTGCTCGACATCGGCCCGATCGAGCAGCTCGCCGCCGGCAGCTGGAAGACCACCGCGCTGGGGCCGGGCGAGCAGCCGGTGCGCCAGGTGAAGAACATGGCCAACCCGGAACTGACGCGGCCTTCGATCGTCTTCGTGCCGCACAGCAAGGGCAAATTATGAGTCTGACGCGCGAACTGGCTGAGGCCCTGGCCGAGGACGCGGATATGCTTGCCGTCCTGCACGACCGCGAGCTGAACGCGGAGGCGCTCGCGGCCCTGCGCGAGGTCGGCTTTCCGGCCAACCTCGGCCTGCTGCCGGCCGGCGAGCCGTCACGCGAAGCCTGGCGCCTGATGGTCGCCGCGCTGGCGGAAACGCGGGCCGCCGATCTCGATCTGCTGGCGGCCGACTACGCCGCCATCTACCTCACCGGCGCCCATGGCGCCTCGCCCTGCGAATCGGTGTGGCTGGACGACGACCACCTCGCCTGCCAGGCGCCGATGTTCGAATTGCGCAAGCGCTATGCCGAAGCGGGCCTGGCGGCTGCGGACTGGCGCACGCGGCCGGACGACCACCTCGTCCTGCAGCTGCTCTACGTCGGCCATGTCCTGAAACGGGCGCAAGGCGCCGACGATCTGCGCCGGCTGGCGACCATGCTCGACGAACACCTGCTGCGCTGGCTGCCGGACTTCGCCGCGCGCGTCGCCGCGCGCGCCGAGACGCCCTTCTTCGCCGTGCTGGGGAGACTGACTTTTCTCTGGTGCGGGCAGCTGCGCGAGCTGATCGCGCAAAGCCTCGGCGAGCCGCGGCCGACGCGCGAGGAAATCGAGGCCCGGCTCGGCCAGGCGCGGCGCGGCGAGGCGGCGCCGCTCGCCTATCTGCCCGGCGCGGCGCCAAGCTGGTAAGCTCCCGCTCCCATGAAACACGCTCTTCTTGCTTTCTTCCTGCTGCTGGCGGGACGCGCCGCGCTTGCCGCGCCGGTGATCGAGCTCTCCGCCGGCATGCACCGCATCGAGGCCGAGGTGGCGAGCAGCAACGCCGAACGCATGACCGGGCTGATGAACCGTCCTTCCATGCCCATGCAGCGCGGCATGCTCTTCGTCTTCCCCGAGGCCGCCGTGCAGTGCTTCTGGATGAAGAACACGCTCATCCCCCTCAGCATCGCCTTCCTCGACGACGCCGGCCGCATCGTGCAGATCGCCGACATGCAGCCGCAGTCGCTCGACAACCACTGCTCCGTCAGGCCGGTGCGCTTCGCCCTGGAGATGAACGCCGGCTGGTTCAAGAGCCGCGGACTTGCGCCAGGGGCGAAGATCAACGGCCTCGACAAGACGCCGCCCGGCCGTTAATCAAGCCAGCCTCGGCCACCCGGCGGTCCTCCCTGTTGCCTATTCGTTTCGCTCTGCATATGTAGAACGCCATCCTATTTGATGGCCGCTTTGATCCGCCTACACTTGATACATAAGCAAGGATTGCTGCTCATGAAAACGTATCACGAGAAGGAGGATCGATGGAATCGAATGCGACGGCGAAATGGGTGCCGACCTATTGCTTCAACTGCGTGGCGGGCCCGGACCTGCTGGCCGTCAAGGTGGAGAACGGCGTCGCTACCGAGGTGGCGCCGAACTTCAACGGCCGGGGCATCCATCCCGGCGACGGCAAGCCCTGCGTCAAGGCCTACGGCCTGATCCAGAAGACCTACTCGCCGCACCGCATCCTCTCGCCGATGCGGCGCACCAACCCCAAGAAGGGCATCGGCGAGGACCCCGGCTTCGAGCCGATCTCCTGGGACGAGGCGCTCGACCTCGTCGCCGCGAAGCTGCGCGACATCCGCGCCAGGGGCATCGTCGACGCGGCCGGCCTGCCGCGCGTGGCGGCCAGCTTCGGCCACGGCGGCACGCCCTCCAACTACATGGGCACCTTTCCGGCCTTCCTCTCCGCCTGGGGGCCGATGGACTTCAGTTTCGGCTCTGGCCAGGGGGTCAAGTGCGTGCACTCCGAGCACCTCTACGGCGAATACTGGCACCGCGCCTTCACCGTCGCCGCCGACACGCCCTACACCGAATACAACATCGCC
>JADLGU010000308.1 GCA_020849155.1 Rhodocyclaceae bacterium
AGCTTGAACGAATTGAAGTAATCGCGGCCCGACGGTTTCGGACAAGCGGGCCGGGAAGGCGGGTACAACGCCGACCTGATCCACTGGTGCCAACGAAATCGAGGGATCTTCCCCCGCTCTCTTTACTTGAGCATCCGCAAGGCATCCAGGCTGTCACTATCTGCGGCAATGATGTAGGTCAGTAGCGGTCCCTGAATCATCGCCTCAGGATGGTTGCGACAATAGAGGTGGACGAACAGAAACATGTCCTTGGTGGAAGCGCCTCGTAACGTCAGCGCTCGCCTGTCGTCGTTGCTACCCACCACGACGCCCTGGCTGTAGCCCTGAAAATAGCCAATGATGATTCCGTCGAGTTCCGCCTTTTCCTTCGGCGCGGCCTTCAGGTATTTGCCGCACCGGACTTCGAGGGCGGGAGTGCCTTGCGCAGCGGCGCCGAAAGAAGCAAGGCACAAGGTTGTGATGCAGAGTTTGCTCAGCAGCGAGTTCATGTTTTCCTCAATGTATTGAATTTCAATGGCAGGCAATTAGTCGTCCGGAAACTGACTGGGCCCGAGGGCAACCACCTTGGATCTCTTGCTATCGATCTTGACCGGCTGGACATCCACAGGCTGAAGATCCGGGCCAGGGAAATTGCAGACGACAAAAGCCATTTCTTCTCGATGAACCGAGCCAAACCTGACCGGCAGGGTTTCTTCCCTGACTGGAGGGGTTGATGCCAGCGTAACCAGCAGCGCCCCCAGCATTGTTCCCTTGGCCTTGGCTGTCATTCCCGGAATGGGACAGCCCTTGATCTTATTCATCGTCCTCGTCGTCCTCGGTTGGCATTTGCAGAATCACCCATCCCGCGATGAACGCCACCGCGCCCCAAAAGGAAACGACGCCGGTCCCGTAGTAGAAAAGCGGTTCAAACATGTCTTTTGCGCCTCCATCAACCGTTGAGAAGGCTGCAGACGATTCCCCACAGGCTGGCGAAGCCAACCATGAGCGAAATGAAGAGCCAGCGTGTCTTCGGATCGGTCAGCATGATCCCGTTCCTGCTGAACGTGATGCCAACACCCGCACCCAGCAGGCAACCCACGATGAACTGCCACTCCGTCATCGAGAGCGCGATCGCTGACGGCTGGTGAAAAGCTTCGATATCCATGTCATCTCCTTATCAATTGCCTATTCAAGGCTACAGAGGTGACTAGGGGCGTTTTGGAATATTTCTGAGAGGAAAACCGCTTAAGAAACAGTGGCTCACACAGTGACCCCTGCCAGGCCGTATCATCGAACGATCATTCGGTAGGCCAAACACCATGATCTCGATCCCTTCCCCCAACCCGCCCCGCGCGGCGCGGCCCCTTTTTCTCTCGCGCGTGCCGGCCGGCTTTCCCTCGCCGGCCGACGACTACGTCGAGTGCAGCCTCGACCTGAACGAGCACCTCATCGCCCACCGCGAGGCGACCTTCTTCGTGCGCGTCAAGGGCCACTCCATGACCGGCGCCGGCATCCGCGACGGCGACCTGCTGGTGGTCGACCGCTCGCTCGAAGCCGGCGACGGCGATATCGTCGTCGCGGTGGTCGACGGCGAGCTCACCGTCAAGCGCCTGTCGCGCCGCGGCGGCACCGTGCGCCTGCTGCCCGAGCACCCCGGCTGCGCGCCCATCGAGTTCAAGGACGGCCAGGAGCTGACGGTGTGGGGCGTCGTCACCAGCGTCATCCACCGCGTGAGATGAGCTTTGCGCTAGTCGACGGCAACAACTTCTACGTCTCCTGCGAGCGCGTCTTCGACCCGAAGCTGGAGGGCCGCCCTGTCGTCGTGCTGTCCAACAACGACGGCTGCGTCGTGGCGCGGAGCGCTGAAGTGAAGGCGCTCGGCGTCAGGATGGGCGTCCCCTGGTTCCAGCTGCGTGACCTCGCAAAAAAACACGGCATCGTCGCCAAGTCGTCGAACTACTCCCTCTACGGCGACATGAGCGCGCGCATGATGGCCGTGCTCGGCCGCTTCTCGCCAGACCAGGAGATCTACAGCATCGACGAATGCTTCCTCGGCATGGACGGCTTCGGCCACCTTGACCTCGCCGCCTACGGCCAGCAGATCCGCACGCGCATAAAGCAGTGGCTCGGGCTCCCCGTCTGCGTCGGCTTCGGCGCCACCAAGACGCTGGCCAAGCTCGCCAACCACGTCGCCAAGAAGCGCCCCGAGTTCGGCGGCGTCTGCGACCTCGTCGCCCTTTCCGCCGCCGCGCAGGACGCGCTCTTCGCGAGCATCGACGTCGGCGAAGTGTGGGGCGTCGGCCACCGCGGCACGCCGCGCCTGAAGGCGCTCGGCATCGACAACGTCCAGGCCCTGCGCGAGGCAGACCCGAAGTGGCTGCGGCGCGAGTTCTCGGTAGTGCTCGAGCGCACCGTGGCGGAACTCAACGGCACGCCCTGCATCGAGCTCGAGGAGGAAGCGCCGAACAAGCAGCAGATCATGTCCTCGCGCGCCTTCGGCGCCTACGTGTACGACCTCGCCGGGCTGGAGGAGGCGGTCGCCACCTACGTCGGCCGCGCCGCCGAGAAGCTCCGGCGGCAGGGTTCGCGCGCCGGCGCCGTGCAGGTCTACGTCCGCACCAACCCCTTCAAGGGAGACCACCCGCAGTACCAGCGCGGCATCACCGTGCCGCTGCCCGAGCCCGCCGACGACACGCGCCTGCTGGCGCGCGCGGCACTCGCTTGCCTGCGCCGCCTCTACAAGCCCGGCTACGCCTACCAGAAGGCCGGCGTGATGCTGCTCGACCTCACTGACGCCGGCCACGCCCAGGGCGCGCTGTTCGACACCGACCGTGGCAACCCGGCGCTGATGCGCGTGATGGACCGCGTCAACGCCTATTGGGGCCGCGGCACCCTGCGCCTCGCCGCCGAGGGCGTGCCCGCCAGCAACCGGGACTGGCGCATGCGCCGCGGCATGATGTCGCCCTGCTACACCACGCGCTGGGCGGAGCTGCCGGTTGTGCGATGATGGCGGTACCCAGTTTCATCCGCTGAAGGTTCCCCATGTGCGGACGCTTCGCCCTCAAGGCCCCGCCGGC
>JADLGU010000309.1 GCA_020849155.1 Rhodocyclaceae bacterium
CGTCCGTCTTGAATTTTTCGTAGTTGCCGCCCGCCATGTCGCGCCCTATGCCTTGTTGTCCTCGCCGATCAGGATGCGCGTGTCGGAGAGGTAGTAATGCGGCGGCACTTCCAGGTTGTCGGGTGCCGGCTTGCTCTTGTAGACCCGGCCGGACAGGTCGAAGGTCGAACCGTGGCAGGGGCAGAGGAAGCCGCCCGGCCAGTTGTCGTCGATGCCGGAGGCCGCGCCGGTCTGGAACTTGTCGGTCGGCGAGCAGCCGAGGTGCGAGCAGATGCCGACGACGACGAGGTATTCGGGCTTGATCGCGCGCGCTTCCCCCTTGATGTAGTCGGGCTGGTTGGGGCGCTTGGAGTCGGGATCGGCGACCTGGTCGGCGACCTGCTTGAGCGAGGCGAGCATTTCCGGGGTGCGGCGCAGGATCCACACCGGCTTGCCGCGCCATTCGACCCGCATCATCTCGCCGGGGGCCAGCTTGCCGATGTCGGCCTCGACCGGGGCGCCGGCCGCCTTGGCGCGCTCAGAGGGGGCCATGCTGGAAAGGAACGGCACGGCGGTCGCCACCGTGGCCACCCCGCCGACGGCCGCCGTGGCGAAAACCAGGTTGCGTCGGCCGCAATCCACTTCTTTTCTGTCGCTGCTCATTGACCCGGTTTCCTGATGGCGCTGGGCAAAACTCGAAGCGGCAGATTATACAGAAAACGACCCGCAAAATGGAAGAAAAACAATGGAACCCATTGTCGAAAAAGGGTTTTCTTGCCGATGCCGATTTCCGGCCAGGGCTTACAAGGGCCGCCGCTCGATCAGGGCCTGGGCAATGGTGCCGGCGTCGGTATGCTCGATTTCGCCGCCCACCGGCAGGCCGCGGGCGATGCGCGAGACCTTCAGGCCGCGGCTGCGCAGCATCTCGCCCAGGTAATGGGCGGTGGCCTCGCCTTCGTTGGTGAAGTTGGTGGCGAGGATCACTTCCTTCACCGTGCCGTCGCAGGCCCGGGCCAGCAGGCGCTCGAGGTGCAGTTCCTTGGGGCCGATGCCGTCCAGCGGCGACAAGCGCCCCATCAGCACGTAGTACAGGCCGCCGAAGGCGTGGGTCTGCTCCATCATGTTGAGATCGGCCGGCATCTCGACCACGCAGAGCAGCGCGGCGTCGCGCCGCGGCGAGGCGCAGCGCTCGCAGACCTCGGCTTCGCTGAAGGCGTTGCAGCGGCCGCAGTGGCGCAGCACCTCGACGGCATGGCGCAGCGAATGGGACAGGCGCAGCGCCCCCTTCTGGTCGCGCTGCAGCAGGTGGTAGGCCATGCGCTGCGCCGATTTCGGCCCGACGCCGGGCAGGCAGCGGAGTGCCTCGACCAGTTCTTCGAGGGCAGTAGGCAGCGCCATCAGAAGGGCAGCTTCATCCCCGGCGGCAGGTTGAGTCCGGCGGTGAAGCCGCTCATCTTTTCCGTCACCGTGGCCTCGACGCGGCGCACGGCGTCGTTCATCGCCGCGGCGACGAGGTCCTCCAGCATCTCCTTGTCGTCGGCGAGCAGCGAGGGGTCGATGCTGACGCGGCGCACGTCGTGCTTGCAGGTCATCGTCACTTTCACCAGGCCGGCGCCGGACTGGCCCTCGACCTCGATGCTGGCGAGCTGCTCCTGCGCCTTCTTCATGTTCTCCTGCATCTGCTGGGCCTGCTTCATCAGGCCGGCGATTCCGCCTTTCATCATGTCGGTTCTCCGCTTGCGTTCAGTTCAGTGGCTTGATGGATTGTTCGTTGAGGGTGGCGTCGAAGGTCTCGATCATGTCACGCACGAAGGCGTCCTGTTCGAGCGACTCGATGGCGCGGTTCTGCCGTTCGCTGCGTGCGCTCTCGGCGCGCTGGGCCGGCGTCTCGCCATTCAGCGCGGCAATGTCGATGGACAATTTTACCGGCCGGCCGAGACGGGCGGCCAGGGCCGCCTGCAGTTTCTCCTGTGGCGCCTTGTTCATGAGCAGCGACTTGTGCGCCGGATCGAGGCGCAGCTTGATGACGTTCTCGCCCTGCTCGGCCAACTCGCAGTGGTGGGCCAGCTCCCGCACCATGCCGCCGAGCTTGAGTTGCTCGAGCAGGCCGTGCCAGTCCCCCAGGGGGATTTCCAGCGGGGCATCGACGGCAGCAGCCGGCGTGATGGTGTCCTTGGCTGACACCGGAGCCGGAGCCTGCGTTGCCGGAACCGCGGTCGGCCCAGCCTTCGGCGCGGGCGCGCGCACGGCGGGCTCAGGCGGCATGCCGGCGCCGAGCGCCGGCGGCGTCTCGGAGTTGAAGGCCGACAGCCGCAGCAGGGTCATCAGGAAACCGGAATATTCGTCCGGCGCCAGCGCCAGGTCGCTGCGGCCGTTGATGGCGATCTGGTAGCAGAGCTGGAGGAATTCGGCGTCGAAACTGCGGGCATGGCCGGCCAGGCGGGCGCGCTCGGCCTCGTCGGCGATGGCCTCCGGCGCGAACTGCAGCAGCGCGATGCGGTGGAACAGCACGGCCAGCTCCTGCAGGGCGGAGTCGAAGGACAGGCTGCGGGCATCCATCTCGGCGGCCACGGCCAGCATGGCCTGCATGTCGCGGACTGCCAGCGCATCGAGCAGGCCATACAGATGGTCCTCGCCCACTGTGCCGAGCATGTCGCGCACGCCGGCCTCCTCGACGCGGCCGGCGCCGTGGGCAATGGCCTGGTCGAGCAGCGAGAGGGCGTCGCGCATGCTGCCCGCCGCGCCCTTGGCGATGTGGCGCAGCGCCGTCGGCTCGAAGGGCACCTGCTCGGCGTCGAGGATGCGCGAAAGATGGTCGACGATGTGGCCTTGCGGCATCTGCTTGAGGTTGAACTGCAGGCAGCGCGAGAGCACCGTCACCGGGATCTTCTGCGGGTCGGTGGTGGCGAGGATGAACTTGATGTGCTCGGGCGGCTCTTCCAGGGTCTTCAGCATGGCGTTGAAGGCCGAGGTGGACAGCATGTGCACTTCGTCGATGACGTAGACCTTGTAGCGGCCGCGGGTCGGCGCGTAGGCGGCGTTCTCCAGCAGCTGGCGCATCTCGTCGACCTTGGTGTTGGTCGCGGCGTCGACCTCGATCAGGTCCACGAAGCGGCCGCTGTCGATCTCCTGGCAGGAACCGCAGGCGCCGCAGGGCTTCGACGTGATGCCGGTCTCGCAGTTGAGC
>JADLGU010000310.1 GCA_020849155.1 Rhodocyclaceae bacterium
ACGACGAGAACGCCATGAACAAACCGAACGACCTGAACATCGAGGTGATCCCGCAAAGCCGGTGGATGGCCCGCAGCACGCTCGGCCACTTCAAGCGCGACGACATTCCGGTGAAAGCTACTCAGCGGGTCTTGCTGGCCCAGCCCGGCATCTTGCGCGTGCTCGCCAAGGCTTTCGAACCGGTGTCACGCGACGCCTACTACATCGGCACCGACGCGCGGCGCATCCTGACCGACCGGGTCAGCGCCAAGATCTACCAGGAGGACGAGATCTTCAAGGCAGAGACAGCCATCAACAGCCACCTGGAGCGCATCAACGACTTTTTCGACCGCCGCATCAAGCAGGCCGAGGAGCGACTGCGCGCGGCCGGTTTCGATCCCGAGGGCTTCAAGCAAAACGCCAAGGTGTATGAGGCGATCTGCACCAGTCGCACCGCGACCGAATACATCAACATCATCAAGAAGGCTGACCTCTACACCGGCTTCAACGAATACCTGTCGATCGTCGGCGAGCTTTCCGACAACCCGAACGAGTCGCAGCGCGCCAAGCTGAACAACGAGCGCGAAATCCGCGGCCACCTGTTCTCCATCACCCGCCTCACCTCCAAGCATTTCCAGCTGATCCGGCGCATTTGCCACGGCGTCATGGATCAGCGCCGCGAGGAACGCGTCAAGCAGTCCGAGCGGGACAAGCGCCGCAACAAGGAGGCCAAGGGGAAGAACCTGAACAAGGCGCAGCAGGAGATGGACAAGCTCGCCCAGCCGGCGGCGGCCAGCGCCTGACTAGCAGGGCGGAGGGGCGGGGGCGGACATGCACGGACTCAACCCGGCCCAGTTCGATGCCGTCACCGCCGAGGAGAACCTGCTGTGCTGCGCCTGTCCGGGCAGCGGCAAGACGCGGGTGCTAATCAACAAGGTTCAGCACGTCCTCGCCCGGCATCCCGACGCCAGCATCATCCTGACGACCTTCAGCCGAGATGCAACCAACGAGATGCGCGAACGGCTGGGCCGCGCGCTTTCACCGGGGCTGATGCAGAAACTCAGCGTGGGCACCTTCCACGCCCTGGCCCTGAGGCAGCTCAAGGCGATCGGCGCCGCCGGTCACATCCTCAACACCATCGAGACCAACCATATCATCCTGCGTGCGCTCGAGGAGACGGGCGTGATGCTCTCCCTCGACGAGGCGGAACTGGCAATCTCGACCTGCAAGATCGATCCGGACTACGCTGAGAAGAACCCGCCGGCGGCGCGCCTGACGCGCATCTACCAACGCGAGCTGGCGGCGCGAGGCGCCTGCGACTTCGTCGACATCATCGCCCGCGCCAACACCATGATGGCCGCCGGCCAACTTGAGCTGATGCCGGCCTCGCACGTCTTCTGCGATGAATTCCAGGACATCGACCGCCTGCAATTCGAGTGGCTGCGCCACCACATCGCCGGCGAGCGCGAGGTATGCGTCGTCGGCGACGCCGACCAGTGCATCTACGGCTTCCGCCGGTCGCTTGGCTACCGCGGCATGATGGACTACGTGGCCATGACCGGCGCGCGCATCATCACCTTGGGCGCCAACTACCGGTCGACCAGCCGCATCCTTGAGCATGCCAGCCGTCTGATCGCGCACAACCTCGACCGCGTCAAGATGGAAATGACCGCCGTGCGCGGCGACGGTCATGCCCCGGAACTCGTCAAGGTCGCGCGGCAGGACGGCCAGGCCGACCACATCATCGAGGCGTTGGCCGTGCTCTGTCGCGACAACCCCGTGCCGAAGCCGCTGGCCGACCGTCAGCCCTTCCGCTTCGGTGTAAACAAGGGCCAGGCCGCGGTACTCGCCCGCACCAACCGTCAGCTGCTCACCATCGAGCGCAAGTTCATCGAGAGCCGTGTGCCCTATTTGCGCACTGGCCGCTCCTTGTGGGACGACCAGATCCTGCCGCAGGTTTTCGTCTCCCTCCTGCAGTCGCTGCACGCCCGCAACGGCGTCGGCATCGAGGTGGCCCTGCGCTGGGCGCGCGTGCCGGACAGCCTGATCCGCGCTTTGGCCGAGCGCGTCGGAGGCAACCTCTGGGCGCTGCTCGACCCGCAGCTGCCTGCACCAGCCGGCATCCCCGGCGGGCCGGTCGTCGAGAGCCTGGTCGAGCAGGGGCGGGGCTGGGCGCGCAAGCTGGGCAAGGACTATCCGGATTCGTCCGCGCAGGGGGTGATCTATGGCGTGGCCGCCTGGATGATCAACGTCCTGAAGGACACCTGCGGCGAGGATGCCGATGCGGGGGATGACCGCCAGCGCCGGCCGCGCGATTTGAAGGATCTGTGGATGGTCGACGTCGTCAAGGACACCCTGGATGTCTTCCGGGGCAACCTGCCGCAGCGGATCGCCCTGGCGCGCCAGGACGAGAGCCAGAACATCCCGCGCGTGATCCTCAGCACCTTTCACGCCGCGAAGGGACTGGAATGGGAGAACGTCTTCCTCGTCGACCTGGTGGCCGGCTCGGTGCCCAAGTCCGGCCCGGAGGCCTCCGACGAGGAGATCGAGGAGGAGCGGCGCGTCTTCTACGTGGCCATGACGCGCGCGCGCGATCGCCTCTATCTGTACACCTACCACAAGAAGAATGGCGCCCCCAGCGAGTTCCTCGCCGAGGCCGGATTTGTCATGCAGCAGCCACAACAACAACCCAGCAACGCTTGTCATGCCTGAAGAACGCAACTACCACGAAAAGGTCGGCCCCGTCGTGGGCGGCCGCGTCGCCGCCATTTTTGTCGCCGGCATGGTTGGCCCGGGCGCAGCCGAATCGCTGCTGACTTGGGTGGACCTGTCAGAAGCGCGCGACGTCGAGATCGTGCCGCTGCTGCACGCCCTGGAGCTGGAGGAGCGCTACCTGGAGCAGGTGCTCGACTTCGACGAGCCGCCAAAGCCGTTCTACGGCGGCGAACTGAACCTGCGCGCGCTCGAGCCGGCCTTCGATGTCGACCGTCTGATCTGCCTAGTCACGCTGCGCGACGACGGCCAGGTGTACGCCTCTCGCAACTACGAGGGCGTCGAAATGACCCAGCTCGAAGCATTGCACGAGCAATTCGACGCGATCAGCAACTCGGTGATTGAGCACGGCATGGCCAAGCGCCGCCGACGCGCCAACTAATTCCAGAAAGGCATGCCCCGGCAAAGTAGATTGGCCAGATGGAGAAAACGATGAAGACGAACACCGCACCCGATGACCTGCCCGAAGTCTGCTACGCCGTGGTGAGCGAGACCCCCGGCAAGCGCATCGGCATCATCAACCGGGGCGACCTGGGATTCTACCCGTCCGACATGGACATCGAAGGCGACAGCCTTACGGAGGTCCACCGCCGCGTCGAGCGGCTCAACCTGCGCCTGGGCGTCACGCCCGCGCAGGCCTCGCGCATGCTCGCCGGCTCGATGTTCGGCTGGGATACCCCCGCGGCGCTGCTGACGCCGGAAGAATTCGCCACGAAATGCGCGGGCCGGGTGGAGGGCGCATGAGTCTGATCACCCACGCCGAAATCGTTGCCCGTCGCAAGCTGGCGCCCCTGCCGCCCGGATGGATCGTGAGTGCCTGGAAACCGTCCGGGAGGGACGGCATCCTCGTCTGCGGCGGCGTCCCGCGTGCTGTCCCCCTCTGGGGCAGCCTGAGCGGCAAGCTCTTCGAGGGGGAGCCGCAGTCCGTCCTGGTGAGTTACGAGGATATCCGCGCGGAATCCCGGCGCTTCGAAGCGGCTACCGGCAAGTGTGGCGACTGCCTCGGCAGCGGGCGCGCAACGACGCAGGAACGCCGGGGCAGGACGCCGCGGCAGTGCGCATGCCCGCGCTGCGCGGGGACCCGGTGTGCCCCTGTCACACATCCGGAGCAGGCCCATGCCGGCTAAACGCTTCCTGCTTGCCAGCCTGCTGCTTCTGGCCGCCGTCCCCAGTCTCGCGGCAGATACCGATCTCGACGTGCTGGTGCGCGAGACGGCGCGCGAGCGGCTGCCGATGGAGACCATCTTATGGGGGCGTCCGGTGCGCGCCGTGCCCTACGGCGCCGGCGGCGACTGCCAGAGGGTCGGACTGATCCACCTCGACAACCGCATGCGCGACGGCAGCGAGCGCATCGACAACTACAAGGTATGCGGTACCAGCATCGCCCGCATCGACGATCTACCGCCCTCGCTGCCCAACGACCCGCAGTTCAAGCAGGTCACCCGCATGGCCCTGGTGGGCGCCGCTCGCTACGGACGCCGCAGGGCGACCGCCCAGGGCTACCTCATCAGTTCGACGCGGCTGGGCATGGCCGATGGCCGCGGCTGCGCGCAAGTCGAGACGACGGTCACCTATGAAGGTCTGCTGGTGGCGCACTCCGCAGGCACCGTCTGCCCCTGAAAGGATCCCATGGACGAGCGCGAATTCGAACAAGCGGCGAGGAACACCGAGCAGATCAATGCGGCCGGACTGGAGCGGGTGCGCCAGCTGCTTGAGCCGGAGAGCCATCCCGACTTCGACGGCAAGCACTGCATCGACTGCTACAACCAGATTCCGAAGGAACGCCTGCAGGCCGGGCGCATTCGCTGCACGGATTGCCAGTCCCTGCTGGAAGAGTTGCGCCGGAGGCGGCTGGCGTGAGGCTCACTCTGCGAGCCTTGCAACGCGCAGGATGTCGGGTGGCGGCAATCACCCCGGCAGCGGCCGTGCCGGCGAAGGAGCAGCGGCGCGCGGGGCCGACCCCTCACGACATTTTGTGGGACGCTGTGCGCGCCCGCTACGCCAGTGCGCGGCGCGAACACCCGGCCGGCGTGCCGGGGCGGCGTTTCCGGCTGGACATCGCCATCGTCGCGCGGCGCCTCGCCGTCGAGGTCGATGGCTGGGCCTGGCACGGTAGGCATAAGGGCGACTTCGTCCGCGACCGCGAGCGCCAGAACCTGCTCACGCTGCACGGCTGGCGGGTGCTGCGCTTCACGGCCGGGCAGATCCGCAAGGACATCGGCACGGTGATGGCCACCATCGGCCAGGCCTGCGCTGCGAAGGAAACACGCATCAAGGAGGAGAAGAAAATATGCATGTGATCGGCCACGCCAAGGTGAGTGAAGCGCCCGGCACGCGCACCAGTTGTCCCTGGGGGGATGTCTCCGAGATCGCCGGCAAGGAACTGCCCGTCTTCGATCGCAACCGCCGCGGCGATTGCCTTTGCCTCGTCCCCGGGAAGGGCCTAGTCGATGTGAGCCACGCCGATGTGGCGGCCTTTCGTGTCGCCGAAGAGTTCGACCCGGTTGCCCAGATGCGGCAGTGGGCCGAGTCCTGGTTGTTCAGGAGGGTCGAATCGTGAAGGGTATCGAGAGCATGAAGGTCCGCGAGGAGAGGCCGTGGTACGGCTGCGCCATTGCCATCATGGTGTTCAACCTCGCGATCCATGTCTGGCAGCTCGACCCGAAGCCTTTCTACAACGAGGACGTCCACGCCGGCGTGATGGTCCTCCTGCTCGCTGTCCTGCTGTTCTGCCTGCTGAAGGCTTACCGGCAGGAGATTCTTCGCGAAGGAATCTATCGCGCTTATCTAGCCCGCTTCGACGTCAATTCCCTGATCAGGGCGGCCTCTTCGCCGGAACTCACGCAACGCTCCAAGGAAGCGATCGCGGCTTTCCTCGACGAGCGCCTCGCCAGCTGGTCGGTGTGCGGGAGGGCGGCATCATGAACTGCGCCGAGCATCCATTCGAGGCCGCGGTCGCCGTGTGCCCCGGCTGCCAGCGTGGCCTGTGTGCGGCCTGTGCCGCCGAGTTCGGCCAGCCTGTCTGCGCGCCCTGCGTGATGGCGCACAACAAGGGCGTGATCCGCAGCTTCACTTTCAAGCTGGCGATGATGGTGGTGCTGTGCGCCGCCTCGCTCGGCCTCGCCTGGGGCCTGCTCGAGGCGAAGTACCTGGCCCTGCTCGGCGCCACCTCGGCCTTCGCGCCGTGGGGTTGGGAATTCATGCGCCGGCTCGGCCTCGCGCGCGACGTCGAGTACGTCAGCCCCGTCGTGCAACTCTCCAACATCCTGCTGCAGCTGCTCGGCGCCATGCTGCTCGGCTTGGTGGTCGGCCCCTACCAGCTCTACAAGGCGGTGAAGGAAATCCGCACCGCGCGGAGTACCAATCACCACATCGAGGAAACCCGTGGCGCCACGACCTGATTTTCACATGAGCGGGGCGGATACGCCGGAAGGCGCCTGCCGGAATTCCATCGCCGGTTACGCCATGGACATCCGCTTGATCGCCGCAGCTGGCAACGGAGACAGGAAATGAACATCCAGCACGGAGAAAAGCTGTTCGAGTTTCGCAGCAAGCAGGAGTGGGTCAATAAGGCGCAGCGCATCTGGCGGTTCCACGAAGTGAGGGCGGAGCACACGATCTGCGTCGATCAACTCGGGCGCATCTGCAACATCGGCGCGCATTTCATCGCGGCAGAGCGGGACAACGCCTATCCAATCGAGGTGTTCCGGCTGCGGCAGGACATGACTCCGGCCACGTGTGGGGTGCGCCATGTTTGAACCCGAAAACCTGCCGCCGCCCGACGAAAACGGCCTCTTTCTCCACCCGGACATTCCGGACACGGAGGAAGGGGAGAGCCTGAGAGCGCGCTGCGCCGCGCTGGGCTTCGATTGTTCCTTCGTCAGCCTGGACGACGACGCCCCCAGAGCGTTGGTGGACGCCTATTTCGAAGAGGGGCTGCCGGATGTTCCGGCGCGCTGGAACCCGACGCCACCGGCGGGGGAGGGGTGGCTGCTGGTGGCCAAGTTCGATCACGAGAATGGCCCATACGCCATGTTTGTGAGGAGGCGGCAATGAACGGCGAGGTCATCGTGCACGCGATGGTGCAGTACGTCGCCTGCCCGGCCTGCCAGGCGGAGATCAAGGGCTTCGTCATGGATCCGCGCGGCGCCCAGGGCATCGAGTGCGATCACTGCCGCGAGAAATTCGACATCCCGGCCGACGCCCGGGTGGTGATGGACTGAGAGAGGAAGGTACATGCCCAGCGAAAGACTGATTGCCCTGCTGCGCTACGCCAAGGCGGAGGATCCCGACATGACCTGGCGCGCCGTCGCCGCTGCGCTGGGCGATATCTACCATCCGAAGATGAGCCTCGCCGACGCGGTGCATCACCTGGCGGCCGCCCACCAGGAACTGCTCGCCGAGCCGCGCTTCGCCGTCCAGAGCGGATCCAACGCGCTGGACAGCCTGCTGCTCGCCCCGATCAAAGGGTACTGCTCGATTGAACTGTTCGGCCCGAAATCGACCGACCAGACCTACAGCGTCGAGTCCATCTACAACAGCTTTGCGGCGCACATCCTGGGCGAGCTTCGATGGGCCAAGGTCGGCTGGTGCGCCGAACTCATTGCCGCGCCTGAAAAGCCGCCGGCGCCGGCCGCCCCGCCCCGCCCGCTGTGCCGCGACTGCGCCGACGAGGTGGTGCGCCAGCAAACGCCAAAGCCGGTCTGCCCGAACAGCGGCCAACCCTGCGGATTCTGAGTGCCATGGAAAGCATTCTCAAAGGACTCTGGCTGCGCGATCGTAAGACCGAAGCCCTCTACCGGGTCACCTGGACTGGCGAGGGGATGATCCATTACCGCGGCGAGAGCGGCAGCGGCCGCATCGTCGCCGAGGCCATCCATCGCGAATTCGAAATCCTTCCCGGCAAGCCTCAGGAGGCGCCATGCAATTAACCGTCTTGCCTTTCCAACCCCAACCCTTACCCTCCGCCCGCGACGTCTTCGACTCTCTCGAAGTCTGGCTGAGCTCGCCTGACCTCGCCTTTGCTTCCTGGGTGAACCGGCAGAACCTCAAGGCCAGCACCAAGACCGTCTACATCGCGATGTTCCGCAAGTGGGTCGGCTGGCTGAAGATCCATGGTGTGCGCCTCGAGCACGTCGACCAGGGCCACCTACGCGTCTTTCTTGACGGCGAGAACCTCGACAAGCACCACCGCCACCGCTATATCCGCCTGATCGAGCGCGCCTTCAACCATCTCGCCGCGATCGGCTATCAGGGCGTCAACCCAGGCAGCCGCGCCGCCAAGAGCGGGGTGGGCGAGGGACACAACGACCCGACGCGCTTTCTCACGCGGCGCGAGCGCGACGCGCTGATCGCACTGGTTCAGGAAAGAATAGAAAAGCACAAGCAGGAAGAGAATCCGTCCTGGACGGAAGTGCGCGACACGGCGCTCGTCGCGGCGATGCTCGGGGGGGGGCTGCGCGTATCCCAGGCGCAGGCTGTGACGGTTAATTGCATAGCTATGCCGGAGGGCTGGATGGCGCTGCGTGG
>JADLGU010000311.1 GCA_020849155.1 Rhodocyclaceae bacterium
CCTCTGGATTCCGGCCTGCGCCGGAATGACGATACCCCGTCACCCCGGCGGAGGCCGGGGTCCAGGACGGCGGTGGGGAAACCTCTGGATTCCGGCCTGCGCCGGAATGACGATACCCCGTCACCCCGGCGGAGGCCGGGGTCCAGGACGGCGGTGGGGAAACCTCTGGATTCCGGCCTGCGCCGGAATGACGAACTTGGCGGCCTGCGCCGGAATGACGAACTGGGCGGCCTGCGCCGGAATGGCGGAATCGCTACAAGCGCCAGACCCGCATCCCGGCCGCTTCCAGCGCCTTCCGCTCGAATGCCGCCTTCACATCGATGAAGCAGCCGCCCTTGATCAATTTGCGCTGAAAATCCTCCGCCGAGAGCGCCGCCAGCTCGCGGTGCGACACCGCCGCCACGATCGCGTCGGCGCGCGGCAGATCGTCCCAAGCCGACAACCGCAGGCCGTACTCTTGCAGCGCCTCCTCCGGATCGGCCCAGGGGTCGTGCACGAACACCTCCACCCCGTAGCTCTTCAGCTCCTCGATTACATCCACCACCTTGCTGTTGCGCAGGTCGGCGCAGTTCTCCTTGAACGTCAGCCCGAGGACGTTCACCCTCGCCCCCTTGACGTAGCCCCCCGCCGCGATCATCTGCTTCACCGTCTGCTCGGCGATGTACTTGCCCATGCCGTCGTTGATGCGCCGCCCGGCCAGGATCACCTGCGGCTGGTAGCCCAGCATCTCGGCCTTGTGGGTGAGGTAATACGGATCGACCCCGATGCAATGCCCGCCCACCAGCCCCGGCTTGAACCGGAGGAAATTCCACTTGGTGCCGGCGGCCGCCAGCACCTCGCTGGTGTCGATGCCGACCTTGTCGAAGATGATCGCCAGCTCGTTCATCAGCGCGATGTTCAGATCGCGCTGGGTGTTCTCGATCACCTTGCAGGCCTCGGCCGCCTTGATGCTCGAAGCGCGATGCACCCCCGGCTGGACGATGGTTTCATAGAGCGCCGCCACCTTCGCCAGCGTTTCGGGCGTGTCGCCCGCCACCACCTTCACCACGTTGGTCAGGCGATGCTCGCGGTCGCCCGGGTTGATCCGCTCCGGCGAATAGCCGACGAAGAAATCCCGCTGCCACTTCAGACCGGAAGCGCGCTCCAGCACCGGGACGCAGACCTCCTCCGTGGCGCCCGGATAGACCGTCGACTCGTAGACGACGGTCGCGCCCGGCTTCATGTGCCGCCCCGCCGCCTCGCTGGCGCCGATCAGCGGCCCGAAATCCGGGCGGTGCGCCTCGTCCACCGGCGTCGGCACGGCGATCAGGATGAAATCCGCCGCCGCCAGCCGCGCCGCATCCGCCGTGAACTCGGCCAGCCGCGCCGCCCGCATCTGCTCCTCGGGGATCTCGCGCGCCGGATCGCGCCCGGCGCCGCATTGCGCCACCTTGTCCGCATCCAGGTCGAAGCCCACCGTCGGCAGCGACTTGCCGAATTCCACCGCCAGCGGCAGCCCCACGTAGCCCAGCCCGATCACCGCAACCGTCGTCATCCGCGCATCCCCCGGGCACCGGCCCGAAGCGGAATGATAAACGAGGAAGCGGACACGCCCGGCCCCCGGCCGAGCCTCTCCGGAAGAATTCATCTCCATTCCGGCGCGCCTGGCGCTCCGGCATATCGCATCCGGAAATAAGCGTCTATAATGCAGTGTCACTGCATATTGGACGATTATCGATGCCCATGAAAGCGGACTTCCTCTCGCGCACGCTCGCCCCGACCATCGAGCGGGCGAGCCGCCAGTTTCCCGTGCTGCTGCTGACCGGGCCGCGTCAGGTAGGCAAGACCACCCTTCTGAAGAGGCTGGCGGAGCGCAAGGGCGCCCCTGCCCCACGCCGCTACGTCACCCTGGACGACCCCATGCTGCTGCAACTGGCCCGGGAAGAGCCGGCCCTCTTCCTGCAGCGCCTGCCGCCGCCCTTGCTGATCGACGAAATCCAATACGCCCCCGGCCTGCTGCCGCTGATCAAGCAGGCCGTCGATGCCGATGGCGGCAAAGGCCTGTACTGGCTGACCGGCTCGCAACCCTTCCACCTCATGAGGCATGTCACCGAATCCCTGGCCGGACGGGTGGCGATCATGCATCTGCAAGGCCTGTCGCTGAGCGAATCCCTGGGCCAGGGCCAATCCGTCACCCCCTTCCTGCCGGGCCAGCCATCGTCGGGCGCCATCGCCCCGGGCGCCCCGGCCCTCGGCTGGCTCTACGAGCGCATCTGGCGCGGCGCCTTTCCTGCCCTGCATACGACAGACGACGGACTGCCCGACCGCGACCTCTTCTACGGCTCCTATCTGCAAACCTATCTGCAGCGGGACGTGCGCGACCTGGCCCAAGTGGGCGATCTCGCCGTCTTCACTCGATTCCTGCGCAGCGCCGCCGCCCGCACCGCACAACTGCTCAACCTGGCCGACATGGCCCGCGATGTCGGGGTGGCGCCCAATACCGCCAAGCACTGGCTCTCGGTTCTGGCGGCCTCAGGGCTCGTCTGGCTGCTGGAGCCGTATCACACCAACCTGTCCAAGCGCCTGGTGAAAACCCCAAAGCTGTATTTTCTCGACACCGGCCTGGCGGCCTTTCTCACCGAATGGACCAGCCCCGCCACGCTCGAGGCCGGCGCGATGTCCGGCGCCCTGCTCGAAACCTGGGTCGTCGCCGAACTGCTCAAGAGCTATTGGCACAACGGCAAGCAGGCGGCCTTCCACTACTACCGCGACAAGGACAAAAAGGAAATGGATATGCTCATCGTCCGCGACGGCCGCGCTTACCCGGTGGAGATCAAGAAGACCGCCCAGCCGGGCCGCGATGCGGCGCGGCATTTTTCCCTACTTGAACATCTCGGGCTGGAGATCGGCCACGGCGCCATCGTCTGCCTGGCCGGCGAGACCCTGCCGCTGACATCCCGGGTAGACATCGTGCCCGCCTGGCGAGTGGCCTGATCCGCGGCGACGCCCCGGTCGGGTTGGCGTCACCCTGGCGGGGGGGCTACAACGGCGCGCGGAAATTCCTCAGGCGCGGCAGCACGATGCCGACCAGGCGCTCGATGCTCTCCTCGATGCTCAGCGCCCCGGTGTCGAGGCGGATCTCCGGCGTGAGCGGCGGCTCGTAGGGGGCGGTGATGCCGGTGAAGCCCGGCAGCTCGCCGGCGCGGGCCTTCTTGTACAAGCCCTTCGGGTCGCGCGACTCGCACACCGCGATGTCGGTGGCCAGGTGCGTCTCGACGAAGCGATGGGTGCCGACGATCCCGCGCGCCATGTCGCGGTCCTCGCGGTAGGGCGAGATGAAGGCCGTGATCAGGATGATCCCCGCATCGTTGAACAGCTTCGCCACCTCGGCGATGCGGCGGATGTTCTCGGCGCGGTCATCCGGCGAGAAGCCCAGGTCGCGGCTCAAGCCGTGGCGCACGTTGTCGCCGTCCAGCACATAGGCCACATGGCCCAGATCCAGCAGGCGCCGCTCCATCTCGAAGGCCAGCGTCGACTTGCCCGAGCCGGACAGCCCCGTCAGCCAGATCGTCGCCGCGTCCTGCCCCAGCTTGCGCACCCGCTCCTCGGGCGAGACCTTGCCGCGATGCCAGGTGATGTCGGTGCTGACGGGATCCTTTTCCTTCTTCACTGCGATGTCCTCGGCCGGGGCCAGATTCGACTTGCGCACGATACCACTCCTCCAACGGTTTAATCACCCGCGCATTCTGCGGCCGCGGGATTGCCCCGCGATGACAGGGCCGCGACATGCTAGCCGAATTGGCGCCGATGGCAATAGTCCGAATGGCCTATGCCGGATGAACCTCGACGCCGGGAAACCCCCGGATTCCCGCCTGCGCCGGAATGACGATTTTGTTCGTCACCCGGCGCCCCCTATCGTCACCCCGGCGGAGGCCGGGGTCCAGAACGGCGGTTGAAAACCCCTGGATACCGGCCTTCGCCGGTATGACGGGAAGGGCCCTGGATTCCGGCCGTCACACGCCTTGAACGAATGCGTTACACTTCCCCCGTCAATCAATTACTGCGCCATCATGAAACCGTCTGAAGTGCTCAAGCAGCACCGCGAAGACATCTCACGCATCGTCGAGCGCAACGATGCCCGCAATCCCCGCGTGTTCGGATCGGCCGCGCGCGGCGACGACACCGAAGGCAGCGACCTGGATCTGCTGGTCGACCCCATCGAAGGGAAAACCACCCTGCGCAGCCTGGTCAGGATAAAAATGGAAATCGAGAACCTCCTCGAAATCCCCATCGACATCCACACCCCCCTCTCAC
>JADLGU010000312.1 GCA_020849155.1 Rhodocyclaceae bacterium
CGAAGGCAAGGGCAACTTCGGCTACAACGCCGCCACCGGCGAGTACGGCGACATGGTGGCGATGGGCGTGCTCGACCCGACCAAGGTCACCCGCACCGCGCTGCAGAATGCCGCTTCCGTGGCCGGCCTGATGCTGACCACCGACTGCATGGTGGCCGAGCTGGTCGAAGACAAGCCGGCCGGCGGCGGCATGCCCGGCGGCATGGGCGGCATGGGTGGCATGGGCGGAATGGGGATGGATATGTGATCGGCGGCGCCGATCGCATAGCCACCCCGGCAGGAATGGAACAGGGGGAACCGAGGTTCCCCCCGTTACCCCCTTCCTGACTCATCACGACAGACCCCGCTGCGGCGGGGTTTGTCGTTGTGGCGACAGCCTTGACTTCCTCCGCCATTCCGGCGTGATATATTGGTATCACTAAAGTAGAACCGGGGGAAGGTAAATGGACCTCAACGCCGTTTACAAGAAAACCCAAAAAGGTCTGGAGGAGATGGCGCAGCGCACCGTGCTCGGGATGCGCGAACGCACCCTTCTCGTCATGGTCGACGGCAAGACCAGCGCTGCCGACCTGCTGGCGCGGGCGCAGCACATGCCCGATCCGCCCGCCCTGCTGGGCAAGCTCATCGACGGCGGCTTCATCGCCCCGGATGCCGCCGCCAGCGCGCCTGCCGCCGCCGCCGCGGCGGCGGGGACGGCAGCGGCGGCGACGGCCGCCTCGCCGTCGGACCAGATCCTCGTCCAGCAGCTGAAGCACTATGCCGAGCATTTCCTCGACCAGGTGCTCGGTCCGGACGCCGACATGCTGTCCGAGGCCGTCGATCGCTGCAAGACCCTGCCGGAACTGCGCGTCCGCATGGAGAAGACCCGCGATGCCATCGAAGGCATGGGCAAGCGGCGCAAGGCCGAGGAGTTCTGGACGCATGTCCAGGCGCTGCTCGATGGCAAGCCGCCCCCCGTCGCGGCGCCAGCCCAGCCGGCCGCCGCGCCTCCTCCTCCTCCCCCGCCCGCCGCGCCGGCTGCAGTACCGGCCGCGCCACCGCCAGCCGCCACCCCCGCGGCGCCTCCTGCGCCCTCGGCCCAGGAGGCCATCCGTTTCGCCCGGCGCTACATCAGCGACGCCCTGGGGCCGGACGGCGACATGCTGGTCGAGGCCATCGAGCGCTGCAAGACCCTGGCGGAATTGCGCAGCACCATGGAAAAGACCCGCGACGCGCTGCTCAATGGCGTCGGCAAGCGCCGCGCCGAGGAATTCTGGCAAGGGGTCCAGCCGAGATTGCCGCCGGAATGAAGTGGCCGATGGGATGAAAAGGGCGGTGGGGAGCGGCACACGGCTGTGGGCTGTGCGCCGCTCCCCGAGGCCTGCCGGCGGAGCCTGCAGGCCTCCAAAGACCGAATAAAAGGAGAACAGCGCGTTTAGGCTAAACTGCGTGGCTTACAGTTGCCTTACAGCCGCTGGCCGAGAAGCTTTCCGATGCACATCCTGCTCGCCGAAGACGACCGCATCATCGCAGACGGCCTGGTGCGCGCCCTGCGCAAGTCCGGCTACGCGGTCGATCACGTCGCCAACGGCGCCGACGCCGATGCCGCGCTGCTCTCCCAGCAGTTCGACCTGCTGATCCTCGATCTGGGCCTGCCCCGGCTGTCCGGCATCGATGTGCTGAAGCGCCTGCGCGGCCGCAAGTCGCCGCTGCCGGTGCTGATCCTCACCGCCCAGGACGGCCTCGAAGACCGGGTGCGCGGCCTCGACGCCGGCGCCGACGATTACCTGACCAAGCCCTTCGCCCTGCCCGAGCTGGAAGCGCGGGTGCGCGCCCTGACCCGGCGCGGCACCGGCAATCCGACCCGCATCGAGTTCGGCCCGCTCACCTACGACCAGGGCGAGCGCAGCGCCCGCCTCGACGGCCAGGCGGTGGACTTCTCGGCCCGCGAGCTGGCCCTGCTGGAGATCCTGCTCCTGCGCGCCGGCCGCCTGGTGAGCAAGGAGCAGCTGGTGGACCACCTGTGCGGCTGGGGCGAGGAGGTCAGCACCAACGCCATCGAGGTGTATGTGCACCGCCTGCGCAAGAAGCTGGAGGCGGGCGGCGTGCGCATCAGCACGGTGCGTGGCCTCGGCTACTGCCTGGACCGGCCGGATGGCGCTTAGCGACCGGCTGCGCCGGCGAAAACCGGACGAGGCCGAGCGCCAGTCGGTGTTCGGCGAGATCCTCGACTGGATGTTGATGCCGCTGCTGCTGATCTGGCCGCTCAGCGTGATCCTGATCCAGAACGTCGCCAACGGCATCGCCGACGATCCCTACGACCAGGCGCTGGCGGAAAACGCCCGCACCCTGGCGCGCCTGGTCGCCTACGCCGACGGCCGCGTCAAGCTCAACCTGCATCCGCAGACCCGCAGCTTCCTGCGCACCGACGAGGAAGACGCCATCTACTACCAGGTGCTCGGCTTCCGCAACGAGCTGGTCGCCGGCGACCTGGCCCTGCGCTGGGTCGAGCCGCCGTTGAAGATCGAGATCGAGAAGGTCTATTTCCGCGACGACGAGATCAAGGGCGAGCCGGTCCGGGTGGCCTATCTCTACCTGTCGCCGAAGCCCGGCGCGCCGCCGGTGATGCTGCAGGTGGCCGAGACCCGCAACAAGCGCAACGCCCTGTCCGGGCGAATCCTCTCCGGCGTGACGCTGCCGCAGTTCGCCGTGATCCCGCTGGCCGTGCTGCTGGTCTGGATCGGCCTGGGCCGCGGCATCGAGCCGCTCAACCGCCTGAGCCGGACGATCCGCCGTCGCCTGCCGACCGACCTGTCGCCGATTCCGACCGCCGGCGTGCCGGAGGAGGTCAAGCCGGTGGTGCACTCCTTCAACGACATGATGGCCCGGCTGGAGCAGAACCTGCAGGCCCAGCAGCGCTTCATCGGCGACGCGGCCCATCAGATGCGCACGCCGCTCACCGGCCTGAAGATGCAGACCGAACTGGCCCTGACCGAGACCGACCCGGAGAACATGCGCATCCTGCTGCGGCAGATCGCCGAGAGCGCCGACCGCGCCGCCCACCTGACCAGCCAGCTGCTTTCCCTGGCCCGCGCCGAGGCCAGCCACGAGAAAACCCAGTCGGCCAGCCTGGTCGACATCGAGGGCCTGGCCCGCCAAGTGACCCTGGAATGGGTGCCGCGCGCCATGGAAAAGAAAATCGACCTCGGCTTCGAGGGCACCGGCTGGCCGCTGCAGGTCAGCGGCAACGCCCTGCTGCTGCGCGAGCTGATCGTCAACCTGGTGGACAACGCCGTGAAATACACCCCGCCCGAGGGCCGGGTCACGGTGCGCAGCCGCGCCAGCGAGTTCGCCATCCTGGAAGTCGAGGACGACGGGCCGGGCATCGCCGAGGCCGACCGCGAGCTGGTCTTCGAGCGTTTCTACCGGGTGCTCGGCAACGAGGCGCCGGGCAGCGGCCTGGGGCTGGCCATCGTGCGCGAGATCGCCGACCTGCACCTGGGCAGCGTGCAGTTGAAGCCCAGCCCGAGCGGCCGCGGCACCCTGGCCCAGGCGGTGTTCCCGCGCCGCCGCTTCACCGTCTCCCAGCTGCTGGCGCAGCAGCCGGAGAAGTTCCAGCCCACGCTGTGATATTCAGTCGCGCCAGCGACTCGCAAAGCCCCCCTCTCCCCTCGCGGGTGAGGGGCTGGGGGAGAGGGGGATAGCGGACATTGCCGCTCGTCAGCAGCCCGTCAAGCCGCTCAGCGCGCACAGCTCGCGCTTGACCCAGGCCAGCATGATCCACAGCCAGAACAGCAGGAAGAAGGCGACGAAGGGCAGGTGCTTGTCGATGATGACCTTCGGCGTGATCCAGCGGCAGGCTTTCAGCACCGGCCCGGTGATCACCAGGAACAGGCGGTAGACGAAATTGGTATGGCGCCGCGCGCCGGCGAGCAGCGCCAGCACGCCCTGGGCGAGCAATGCCAGCAGCGCCACTTCGACCAGCGCGCGGAGGATCGCGACGATGAAAATATCCGGGTGACTCATGGTATCGTTCCTGCCTTCGATTTAAGGATGCCGCAATGGATTTCGAACACTTCCGCCATTATGCCCGCGGCTGGCTGCTGCATTTCTTCGGCCGGGAAGAAAAGGCCTTCAACGCCTACGCCGCCGCCTACCGCATCAGGCCCAACGATGCCCAGGCGGCGCGCCACCTGGCCCACATCGCCGCGCGCCGGCAGCAGTACGAGGTCGCCGACAAGTGGTTCGCCGAGACCCTGCGCCTGGCCCCCGAGCATGCCGACACGCACTTCAACCGCGGCTTCATCCTCGAGCAGGCCGGCCGTTCGCGCGAGGCCATCGCCGCCTTCGCCGAGGCGGCGCGCCTGAAGCCCTCCCTCGATCGCGCCTTCTACGGCATGGGCCTGGCCCATGCCCGCCTGGGCGAGCACGCCGAGGCCGCCGCCGCCTTCGCCAAAGCCGCCGAACTGCAGCCCATGAGCGGCGAAGTCTATTACCAGTGGGGCATGGCCTGCCATCATGCCTTCCAGCCCGAGCAGGTGACCAAGGTCGTCAAGCAGCTCATCGGCTTCGATCCCAAGCGCGCCATGAAGCTCATCAAGGACGCCGAGCGCCCCGACCTCGTGCACCTCGTGCCCGAGGAAGTGCGGCGCTTCTTCGAAACCTACCGTGGCTAAGACGCTCTTTTTTTAGGGCCGCCCGCAAGGGCGCACCCTAAAAAAAGAGCCCGCCGTTGGGCGGGCTCAACAAGGGGGTTGCCCCCCTCCTCCTCGTAGTTCTTAGCGACCCGACGTGTCGATGTCGCCCGCCAGGTTCGGGTAGCGGACGTGGTCGACCAGTTCCTGCACTTCCTTCGACGGCGCCGGCGAGATCAGGCTGCCGATGATGACGCCGAGGAAGCCGACCGGGATGCCGAAGGTGCCGGCCGAGATCGGGTTGATGTCCCACCACAGCGGCGCATTGACCTTGAAGAACGGATAGGTCATGTACATGTAGTAGGCGCAGGTGCCGAGGCCGGCCGCCATGCCGAGGATGGCGCCGAGCTTGTTGGCGCGCTTCCAGAACACGCCGCAGACCAGGGCCGGGAAGAAGCCCGAGGCCGCCAGCGAGAAGGCCGCGCCGACCAGGAACAGGATGTCGCCCGGCTTCAGGCTGGTGACGTAGGCGGCCAGCACGGCCACCACGAGCAGCAGGCCCTTGGACACCGCCAGACGGCGCACCGTCGGGGCGTTCGGGTCGATCATCTTGTAGTACAGGTCGTGCGACAGGGCGTTGGCGATGGTCAGCAGCAGGCCGTCGGCGGTGGACAGCGCGGCAGCCAGGCCGCCGGCGGCGACGAGACCCGAGATCACGTAGGGCAGGCCGGCGATCTCCGGCGTGGCCAGCACGACCAGGTCACCGCCGATGACGATCTCCGCCAGCTGGACGATGCCGTCCTTGTTGATGTCGGAGATGTTCATCAGCGTCTTGTCCACCGTGGCCCAGTTGCTGACCCAGGCGGGTAGCTGCGCGAAGCTCGAGCCGACCAGGTTGCCGTACACCTCGCCTTTCACCAGCACGGCCAGTGAGGGCGCCGTGAAGTAGAGCAGGAAGATGAAGAACAGCGACCAGAACACCGAGACGCGCGCCTCCTTCACCGAAGGGGTGGTGTAGTAGCGCATCAGGATGTGCGGCAGGGCGGCGGTGCCGATCATCAGGCACGCCACCAGGGCGAGGAAGTTCTTGCGCGCCTTGTTCTGCGCGGCCTCGTCCTTGCCCG
>JADLGU010000313.1 GCA_020849155.1 Rhodocyclaceae bacterium
AGCGGTGCGGCTGGAAGGCCAGTACCAGTCGGCGGCCCGGGAAAGCGCCGCGCGCCGCGGCCAGCGTCGCCGCCATCTCGGCCGGGTGGTGGCCGTAGTCGTCGATCAGGGTGAAGCGGCCGCCGCCGGGCAACGCCACTTCGCCGTAGCGCTGGAAGCGCCGGCCGACCCCCTTGAAGTCGGCCAGCGCCTTGACGATGGCTTCGTCGGGCACTCCCACCTCGTCGGCGACGGCGATGGCGGCGAGCGCGTTCTGCACGTTGTGCACGCCGGGCAGGTTGAGCACGATGTCGAGCTTCGGCGCAGAACCGGGTCGCAGGACGGAGAACCGCATCCGCGCGCCTTCGTGGCGGATGTCCACGGCGCGGACGTGGGCCGTCTCGGCCAGGCCGTAGCGGACGATCGGCTTGGAGACGGCCGGCATGATCTCGCGCAGGTTGCGGTCGTCCTCGCAGAGGATGGCGGCGCCGTAGAAGGGCAGATGCTGGAGGAAGTCCACGAAGGCCTGCTTGAGGCGGCCGAAGTCGTGGCCGTAGGTCTCCATGTGGTCGGCGTCGATGTTGGTGACCACGGCGATCACCGGCGTCAGGTGCAGGAAGGAGGCGTCGGACTCGTCCGCCTCGGCGACGATGAACTCGCCCGAGCCGAGGGCCGCGTGCGCGCCGGCGCTGTTCAGGCGCCCGCCGATGACGAAGGTCGGGTCGAGGCCGCCCTCGGCGAGGATGCTCGCCACCAGGCTGGTGGTGGTGGTCTTGCCGTGGGTGCCGGCCACGGCGACGCCCTGCTTCAGGCGCATCAGCTCGGCCAGCATCAACGCCCGCGGCACGACCGGGATCTGGCGCGCGCGCGCCAGCAGCACCTCCGGGTTGTCGTCCTTCACCGCGGTGGACACCACCACCGCATCGGCCCCGGCGATGTGCTCGGCCTGGTGGCCGATGCGAACCTGCGCGCCAAGGCCGGCCAGGCGCCGCGTGGCGGCGTTCTCGGCCAGGTCGGAGCCGCTCACCTCGTAGCCGAGGTTCAGCATCACCTCGGCGATGCCGCTCATGCCGGAACCGCCGATGCCGACGAAATGGATGCGGCGCACTTTATGCTTCATTTCGCCACCTCTTCGCAGATTTCCGCGACGGCACGGGTGGCCTCGGGCTTGGCCAGCGCGCGCGCCTTCTCCGCCATCGCCGCCAGCCTGTCCCTGGTCAGCTCGCGCAGCAGGCCGGCCAGCTTCTCCGGGGTCAGTTCCGATTGCGGCAGCAGGACCGCCGCGCCGGCCTCGGCGAGGAAGCGCGCGTTGCCGGTCTGGTGGTCGTCCACCGCGTGCGGGAAGGGCACCAGCACGCTGGCCACGCCGGCCGCCGCCAGCTCGGCAATGGTGAGCGCGCCGGCGCGACAGACGACCAGGTCGGCGGCGGCGTAGCGCGCCGCCATGTCGTCGATGAAGTCGACCAGCTCGGCCTCGACGCCGGCGTTGGCGTAGGCGGCATGCAGCGCCTCGATCTGCCTGGCTCCCGACTGGTGCGTGACCCGCGGCCGCTCCGCGGGCGCCAGCAAAGTCAGTGTCCGCGGCACGGCGTCGTTGAGGGCCTGGGCGCCGAGGCTGCCGCCGACCACCAGCACGTTGAGCGGCCCGCTGCGGGCGGCATAGCGCTGGGCCGGGGCGGACAGGGCGGCTATCTCCGGGCGCACCGGGTTGCCGGTCCATTCGCCTTTCCTCAGCACGCCGGGAAAGCCGGAGAGGACGCGGTCGGCGACGCCGGCCAGCACGCGGTTGGCCAGGCCGGCCACGGAGTTCTGTTCGTGCACCACCAGCGGCCGGCCGGTCAGCGCCGCCATCATGCCGCCGGGGAAGGTGACGTAGCCGCCCATGCCGAGCACCACGTTGGGCTTGATGCGCGAGAGCGCCGCCAGCGCCTGGCCGAAGGCGCGCAGCAGGTTCAAGGGCAGCAGCAGCGCCCGCACGAGGCCCTTGCCGCGCAGCGCGGCGAAGCGCAGCCAGGCCATCTCGTAGCCGCGCGTCGGCACCAGCTTGGCCTCCATGCCCTCCGGGTTGCCCAACCAGACCACGCGCCAGCCGCGCTGGTGCAGGTAGTCGGCCACGGCCAGTCCCGGAAAGACATGCCCGCCCGTGCCGCCCGCCATGACCAATATGGTCTTCATACCTGCGCCCCCCGCATCAGCGCACGGTTCTCGTAATCCACGCGCAGCAGGATCGCCAGCGCCACGCAGTTGGCGAGGATGCCCGAGCCGCCGAAGCTCATCAGCGGCAGGGTCAGGCCCTTGGTCGGCAGGAGGCCAATGTTCACGCCCATGTTGATGAAGGCCTGCACGCCGATCCAGATGCCGATGCCCTGCGCCACCAGGCCGCCATAGGCGCGTTCGAGCAGCAGCGACTGGCGGCCGATGGCGAAGGCCCGCTGCACGATCAGGCCGAAGAGCACGATCACCGCCAGCACGCCGACCAGCCCCAACTCCTCGGCGATCACCGCCAGCAGGAAATCGGTGTGCGCCTCCGGCAGGTAGAACAGCTTCTCGATGGAAGCGCCCAGGCCGACGCCGAGCCACTCGCCGCGGCCGAAGGCGATCAGGGCATGCGAGAGCTGGTAGCCCTTGCCGAAGGCATCCTGCCAGGGATCCATGAAGCCGAAGATGCGCTCGCGACGATAGGGCGACACCCAGATCAGGATGACGAAGCCGACCAGCAGGACCACCACCAGCGCGCCGAACAGCCGGGCATTGATGCCGCCG
>JADLGU010000314.1 GCA_020849155.1 Rhodocyclaceae bacterium
ACCTCGCTCACTTCCCTCGGTCCGCCGGCCAGGGCGCGCGCCTCGCGCCTGCCTTCGCCGAAACTGCGCGCCGTCCTCGCCAGGGCCGCCACCGGCAGGGAAATCCGCCGGCCCAGGAGGTAGGAGAAGGCCAGGGCCAGGGCCAGCACGCCCAGGCCGTAGGCCCCGTGCCGGAGGGCGCTGTGGACGATCCTGCTCTGGATCGGATCGACATCCAAGCCGACCGTGGCCAGCCAGTCCGTACCGCTGACCGGATGAAAACCGTAGATTCGCTCCACCCCATCGGAAGTACGGCCGCGCAGGACCCCGCTGCGCTGTCGCAGCATGGCCTGGGTCAGCGGGTCGTTGAGCCGGCTTTCGCCGACATGCCGGTCGGGATCGCGCGAGCAGGCCAGCACCGTCCCCTCGCTCTTCAGGATCATGGAAATCGGCTTCTCGGGCAGATCCAGGGTGGCGACCAGGGACTGGAAGCGCTCCAGGGGCGCAGCGGCAATGACCATGCCGGCGGCCCGGCCATCTCCGCCGCGGACCGGATACGCCAGCGGAAACATCCAGAGTCCGCTGGCGCCGTCCTTGACCGGATTGCCCAGCAGCAGCCGGGGCAGGCCGTCGGCCTGGGGCAGCAGGAGCCGGGCTGCCGTCAGCCCTGCCGCCGCCTGCTCCTGCTGGGTGCCGGCAAGGCAGACCACCCGGCCGTCCCGGTCGACCATCGCCAGCCCGGCATACTCGCGGCCGATGGTTTCGGTATCGGCGAAGAGGGATTTGCAGCGCCCCGGATCCAGGCTGCCGACCTCTACACGGCGGGAGATGTCTCCCAGCCTCTGCTCGGTCCTGGCAAAGTAGCCCTGGGCATCGACGGCGGCCACCCTGGCCCAGCGATCGGCATCGCCTCGCGCCCGGTCGAAACCGACCTGGGTTTCCTTAAAAAGATCGTAGACGAATGCCAGCAGGAGGGGCACGACTGCCGCCACCACCAGGAAACTCAGCTGGGTCCCGATGGGGCGACCCGGGGCAGGGGCTGGGAGATTGGGCATGCGGCAGCTCACGCCACCGCAAGCATATTGTTTATGCTTTCGAGTGGATAGCTTATTGTTATAGACATAAAGCCTTTCGGCATGCGCGTCCGTCCCGCACCAGTTGCCGGCCTACCCGCATAATAGCCGCAACGGGAGGAAACATGGAACCGCAGCAACCGTCGCACCACCGGCAGACAGTGGCCCTGCCCGATCCGGCGACCCTGAAAAGGCTGGCGCTAAGCGACAGCGGTTTCGTTTTCGACCCGGTCAGCGGCAACAGCTTCACGGCCAACGGCTCGGGCCTGAGCATCCTGCGGCTGTTGCAGGGCGGCAACACCCTGGACCAGGTGGTGGCGTCGCTCGGCGCCGAATTCGAAGTGACCCCCTCCCTGGCGGAACGGGACGTCATCGAATTCATCAGCCAACTGCGCAGCGCCTTCAAATGACCGCCTCCTGTCTCAGCGTGGCCATCACCGGCATGAACGCCGTGCCGGACAACCCTGGCGCCGGACTGGCGGTGGCGCGCTGCCTGCGCGAGGCGCATGGCCAGGAGATCCGGATCGTCGGGCTCGGCTACGACGCGCTCGATCCGGGCCTGCACCGGCGCGAATACTGCGACAGCGTCCACCTGCTGTCCTATCCGGGCAGCGGCGCGCAGGCCCTGCTGGCGCGCCTGCTGGAAATCCACGAAGCCGAACCGATCGATTTGCTGCTGCCCTGCCTCGATTCCGAATTGCCCTTGCTGGTCGGCCTGGTCCCGGATCTGGCCGAGCGGGGGGTGCGCACCTATCTCCCCAGCGCCGAGCAGCTTGCGATGAGAGCCAAGGACAGGCTGGCGGAGCTGGCCCGGGAGGCCGGCGTCGCCATGCCGGAAACCCTCGCCATCGCCCAGGCGGATTTCTTCCGCGCCGCCGAGCGCGAGGAGTGGCGCTATCCGCTGGTGGTCAAGGGCGTCTTCCACGACGCCCGCATCGCCCGCAACCGGGACGAGGCGGAGCAGGCCTTCCGCGCCATCGCCGCCGAATGGGGCCTGCCGGTGCTGGTGCAGCGGCGCATCGTCGGCGAGGAGTGCAACCTGGCCGGGATCGGCGACGGCCGCGGCGCCCTGCTGGGCGAAGTCATGATGAAGAAGCGCGCGGTCACCGGCCGCGGCAAGGCCTGGGCCGGCATCTCGATCCACGACGAGGCGCTGTCGGACATCGCCCGCCGCCTGGTCGCGGCGCTGAAATGGCGGGGGCCGATCGAGATCGAGATGATCCGCGACAGCCAGGGCGAATACCAGCTGATCGAGATCAACCCGCGCTTCCCGGCCTGGATCTACCTGTCGCAGGGCGTCGGGCGCAACCTGCCGGACCTGCTGCTGGCGCTCGCCCTGGACCGGCCGCCGCCGCCACTCGCCCCGCCCGCGCCAGGCCTGCTGTTCATCCGTTACGCGGAGGAAACCCTGGTGCCCCTCGCCGCCTTCGAGCGGCTGATGATCGAAGGACAACTTCTCGGCGATACGTCAAGCAAATGAACGCACGCAAGCCCTGGATCAAGCCCGTCCTCACCGCCCACAAGCCGGGCGGCATGAACAAGTTCGGCCCGGCGCGGCCGCAGCTCCATCAAGCGGCATTCGACGGAGCGGCCCTCGAACCGCTGTTGGCGCAGTTTGGTTCGCCGCTGTTCGTCGTTTCCGAGAAGCGGCTGCGGGAAAACGCCCGCCAGCTGCGGCGCGCCTTCTCCACCCGCTGGCCGAAAGTCCGCCACGGCTGGTCCTACAAGACCCACGGCATGGGCGCCGTCTGCAATGCGCTGCACCAGGAGGGCGCCTGGGCCGAAGTGGTCTCCGAGCTCGAGTACCGCAAGGCGCGGGCCCTCGGAGTGCCGGGCTCCCGCATCATTTTCAACGGTCCCTGGAAGCCCGACGCCATCCTCGAACAGGCGATGGCCGAGGGGGCGGCCATCCATCTCGACCATCTCGACGAACTGTACGCGGCCGAAGCCATCGCCCGCCGCCTCGGCCGCAAGGTGCCGGTCGGCCTGCGCCTGAATTTCGACACCGGGTACAGCGAGCCCTGGAGCCGCTTCGGCTTCAATCTGGAGACCGGTGCCGCCATGGACGCCGTGCGCCGGATCGGCGCCAGCGAATGGCTGCAGCTCAACGGCCTGCACAGCCATATCGGCACCTTCGTGCTGGATGTCCGCGCCTACGCCCAGCAGGCCCGCATCATGGCCGGCTTCATGGATGCCGCCGAGCGCGAGATCGACTGCCGCATCGACTACTTGGACATCGGCGGCGGCTTCGCTTCGCGCAATGCCCTGCAGGGCATCTACTTGCCGCCCGACCAGGTGGTGCCCGGCTTCGACCAGTATGCCGAGGCCATCACCGAGGCGCTGACCGAGGCCACCCGCGCCCGCAGCGGCCAGGGCAAGCCGCTGCCGGTGCTGGTGCTGGAAACCGGGCGGGCGGTGGTCGACGACGCCGAGGTCCTGCTGACCCGCGTGGTCGGCGGCAAGCACCTGCCGGATGGCCGTCGCGCCGCCATACTCGATGCCGGCGTCAACCTGCTGTTCACCGCCTACTGGTACAACCACGACGTGCGTCCGCTGCGGGCCAACGCCGGGATGGCGGAAGAAACCGTGCTGTTCGGTCCGTTGTGCATGAACATCGACCAGCTGCGGGCCTCGGTGATGCTGCCGCCGCTGCAGGTCGGCGAGGCGCTCTGCATCTCGCCGGTCGGCGCTTACAACAACACCCAGTGGTTGCAGTTCATCCATGCCCGGCCGGCCGTGGTGATGATCATGCAGGACGGCCGCATCGAAACCATCCGGACGGCCGAATCGCTGGCGTCCCTGTCCGGGCCGGAATGCCTGCCAGCCGAATTGCAGACCCCCTTTCCGGAGCCCTCCGCACGATGAGCCAGGCCATGCCACCCTGGCCCGCCCTGGTCCGCTTCGGGCGTTCCCTCGCCAAGGCCTATGCCGCGGTGTTCTTCTGCAGCTCGGCGCGCGTCGGCGTCTGGTTCGCCGCGGCGACCCTGGCCACACCGGGCGCGGCACTGGGCGGACTGGGCGGATTGCTCGCCGCCGCGCTATGGGCGCGGGTCTTCCAGCTGCCCGGCCGCGGCCGCCTGCACCTAGTGAACGGCCTGCTGAGCGGTCTGGTCGTCGGCGGCCTGCATGCCATTGACGCCGGCCTCTTCCTATGGGTCGCCCTGGCCAGCCTGCTGTCTACCCTGCTGAGCCATTGGCTGGCCGGCCTGCTCTGGAAGACCGCCCGCCTGCCGATGCTCAGCCTGCCGTTCGTCCTGGCCTGCTGGCCGGTGTTTCTGGCCTGGCAGGTGCATGCACCCGCCGCCCTGCCGCTGAGCGCCCTGGCCAACGCCTCCCCCTGGTCCGCCTGGCCCTGGCTCGACCAATTTTGGATATCCCTGGGCTGGCTGCTGATGGTGCCGTATCCCTTGAGCGGTGCCATGGTATTCGTCGGAATCCTGGCCGCTTCCCGCTACCTCGCCCTGCTGACCGTGGCCGGCTATGTCTGCGGCACCTTCGTCACTCAACTCCTCGGCGGCGGCAGCGACACCCCGTTCGCTTTCAACTACTCGCTCGCCGCCATGGCGTTGGGCGGCTTCTTCGCCGTCCCCGGACGTGCCAGCTTTCTGGTGGCCATGGCGGGCAGCGCCCTGGCGGCCTGGCTGGCGATGGCTTTGAGCATGCTGCTGCATCCGCTGCACCTGCCCTTGCTGACCGCGCCCTTTCTGGCTGTCGCCTACCTCGTGCTCGGCAGCCTGGGCGCCCGACTGAATGCCAGCCGTCCGCTGCTCACCCTGGAGCAGCCGGCCATGCCCGAGCTCAATTACGAGCGCGCCCAGCTGGCCGAGGCGCGCGGCGGCGCGGCGGACAGCCTGGCCCTGCGGCCGCCCTTCCACGGCGAATGGCGGGTCACCCAGGCCTTCCATGGCCCGCACACCCACAAACCGCCCTGGCAGCACGCGCTGGACTTCGACATTGCCGAGAACATGCAAGGCCATGGCGGCAGCGGCGCCCTGCGCGAGGACTACTACTGCTTCGGCGCACCCATCCTGGCCCCGATCGCCGGCCAGGTGGTCCGTTTGCGGGACGACCTGCCGGACGTCCAGCCGGGCCAGCCGGACACGACCCATAGCTGGGGCAATTTCATCCTGCTGCGCAAGGATGGCCAGCACGTCCTGCTCGCCCATCTGAAGCGCAGCAGCGCCAAGGTGCGGATCGGCGAATGGGTCCTGGCAGGGCAGCCGATCGCCGCTTGCGGCAGTTCCGGGCGCTCGCCCACCCCGCATCTGCACCTGCAGGCCCAGGGCGACGACGAACTGGGCAGCCCGACCCAGCCCTTCCACCTGACCCAGGTGCTGGTACGGCGCGCCCAGATGCGGGAGTTCCGGCTCTTCCACCTGCCTGAGCCAGAGGAGTCGCTCAGTTCGGCCTTGAGCGACGAGCGCCTGGCGGAGGCCATGCGCTTGCCGCGCGACCGGACGCTCGTTTACCGTTTTCAGGGCCCGGATGGCCGTGCCCAATCATTCCATCTGCGCGCCAAGCTGACCCTGCTCGGTCAGTCGCGGCTGGAAAGCGCCACCGGCGCCTCGGCAGCCTACGAAGAGACCGCCGCCGTGGTCGGCTACTACGACCGCAACCTGCAAACCGACAGGATGCTCGATCTGTGGCTACTGGCCGTCGGCCTGACCCCGTTTTCAGCCGTCGCCGACCGCTGGCAAGACCGCCCTCCCGCCCGCCTGCTGCCGTTGTCCCTTGGACAACGCCTGCTCTGCGCCCTGCTCCACCCGCTCGGCCTCAGCTGCGAGAGCACGTACCAGCGGCGCTGGGACGAGGCGAACGGCGCCTGGCTGCAGGAGGGCCGGCACCTGCTCACGCCGGCGCCCGGACTCCGCTGGCGCTGCGAAAGCCAGGCCTGGATCGTGCCGGGCATCGGCGTGCAGCGTCTGCGCCTGGAGCTTCCCGGCGGCAGCTGGCAGGCCGAACTCGAAGTCGCCATTCCGGCGCTTGCGCCATGAACGCCTTGCGGTACGATAGAAAGGGATAAACGCCATGAAGACAACAGCGCTCATTTCGCTCCGAAGCTTGCTTGTCCTGGGCACGCTGCTCCTCGCCCCGCCGGGCACCGCCCAGCAGGATCCCTGGGCGGAATCCTATCGGCTCGAATACATCGGCAAGTACGCCGAGGCCCAGGCCCTGATCGAGCCCCTGGCCGCGCGGCAGCCGATCAACGAGTTCGCCATCATGCGCAGCGCCTGGCTGCTGCACCTGCAGGGCAAGTATGCCGAGGCCGA
>JADLGU010000315.1 GCA_020849155.1 Rhodocyclaceae bacterium
CGCTACGACACCGTCGAGCGGCGCAGCCGCCACCGGCTGGCCGAGGTCGAGCGCCGCATCCACATCCTCGACGGCCGCATGATCGCCTACCTGAGCATCGACAAGGTGATCAAGGTCATCCGCAACTCGGACGAGCCGAAGCAGGACCTGATGGCGAAGTTCAGCCTCTCCGAGATCCAGGCGGAGGACATCCTCGAAATCCGCCTGCGCCAGCTGGCGCGACTCGAAGGCATCCGCATCGAGAAGGAGCTCGCCGAGCTGAAGGAGGAACGCAGCGCCCTGCAGAAACTGCTCGCCGAGCGCAAGGAGATGACCAGGCTCCTCCTCAAGGAGATCGAGCAGGATGCCAAACAGTACGGCGACGGACGCCGCACGCTGATAGAGGCGGTGGCGCCGGTGGCGCCGGCCGAGATCCAGGTCCCCGACGAACCGGTGACGGTGATCCTCTCGAAGAACGGCTGGGTGCGCCGCAGGGACGGACATGGGCATGACCGCACGGCGATCGCCTACAAGGCCGGCGACTATCCCTTCCTCGTCGCCGAGACGCGCACCACCTCGCCGCTCGTCGTCGTCGACTCCAACGGCCGCGCCTATTCGCTGCGCGTCTCCGACCTGCCCGGCGGGCGCGGCGACGGCGCGCCGATCGCCACCATGATCGACCTGCAGGCCGGCGCCCGCGTCGCCGCGGCGGTGTCCGACGAGATCGAGGCGCAGTATCTCTTCGCCAATTCCGGCGGCTACGGCTTCATCGCCAAAGTTGGCGACCTCGTCTCGCGGCAGAAGGCCGGCAAGGCCTTCATGAGCCTGGAGGAGGGCGAGCGCGTGCTGCATCCGGCGAAAGTGGCCGGCGACACCATCGCCGCCGTCTCCGAGAACGGCCGCCTGCTGCTCTTCGCGACGAGCGAAATGAAAAGTCAGTCTGCCGGACGCGGCGTCATCGTCATGGATCTCGATGACAAGGAATCGCTGGTCGGGGTGCTGGTGAACGACGGTCAGCGCGTCGTCGTCGAGGGCATCGGCCGCGGCGGCAGGACGGTGCCCTGCAAGGTGGAAGGCACGGAGATCGCCAGGTACCGCCTGCACCGCGCCCGCAAGGGCTGCCTGCTGCCGGTGACGATGAAGCCGGCCTTCATTCTCGGAGCGTGTTCTCCCGCGCCCCGAGGCGCGCGCCCCAGTCGCCGACCAGCCGGTAGGGGCCGCCGCGCGCGGCCTCGCGGCGGTTCGCCTGGTACAGCGACAGCACCTTGGGCACGTACTCGCGCGTCTCCCGGTAGGGCGGGATCTTCTGGCCGTGGCGCAGCACGGCGTTCTCGCCGGCGTTGTAGGCCGCCAGCGCCAGCGGCAGGTCGTGGTCGAACTGGATCAGCAAATCGCGCAGATAGGCCGAGCCGGCCGCGGTGTTCTGCGCCGGATCGCGGCTGTCCCGCACCCCGTAGCGGCGCGCCGTCTCCGGCATCAGCTGCATCAGCCCCACCGCGCCCTTCGGCGAAACCGCCCGCGGGTTGTATCCCGATTCGACCTTGACGATCGCATGGAGGAGCGCCGGGTCGATCTCGCTGGCCCGGGCCGCCCGCTGCAGCAGCTTGTCGTGCGGGCGCGCCGCCAGCCCGTCGTCGCTGCCGGCCAGCTTGTATTGCGCCGGGTTCGCCAGCCTGGCGCGGTACGCGTCGTCGGCGGCGAGGGCGGCGCCGGCCAGCGCCCACAGCAGCAGGAGGCTAGCCGGCTGGCGCATGATCCAGCAGGGCCCGCGCCGAGAAGGCGCCGACCAGGGCGCCGAGCATGTCCGCCAGCAGGTCGCTCCAGTCGGCATGGCGGCCGGGCTCGAAGAGCTGCAGCGCCTCGTCGGCGCTGCCGATCAGGCAGGCGAGGGCGAAGACCGCCATCGGCCGCCCGCCGCCCAGCCCGACGTTGGCCAGAAAGGCGATCGTGCCGAAGAGCAGGGCATGCAGCAGCAGGTCCCACGGCGCCGGCACGAAATTCACCGCCTTGGGCGTCGCGCCGAAGGCGAAATGCGACACCGCGATCAGCGCCGCCAGCGCCAGGCAGGCGGCGCGCAGGCCGACGACCAGCCGCGACGGGCCCGGCTTGACGGCATTGCCGGCCTCAATAGGCATTGCGGTCCCTGACCACCACCAGGACGGTGCGCAGCACGATCGACAGGTCCAGGCCCAGCGACCAGTTGCGCAGGTAGTCCAGGTCGCACTCGATCCGGGCCTTCATCTTCTCCAGCGTCTCGGTCTCGCCGCGCAGGCCGTTCACCTGCGCCAGGCCGGTGATGCCCGGCTTGACCTTGTGGCGGATCATGTAGCCCTTGATCAGCTTGCGGTACATCTCGTTGTGGGCCACCGCGTGCGGGCGCGGCCCGACCACGCTCATGCGCCCCTGCAGCACGTTGATGAACTGCGGCAGCTCGTCGAGCGAGGTGCGGCGCAGGAAGGCCCCGAACGGCGTGATGCGCCGGTCGCCGCGCTGCGCCTGCGGCACGTTGTCGCCGTCCTCGCAGACCGTCATCGAACGGAACTTGTAGACCGAGATCTCCTTGCCGTCCAGGCCGTAGCGGCGCTGCATGAAGATCACTGGGCCGGGCGAGGACAGCTTCACCCCGGCGGCGATCGCCAGCATGACCGGCGAGACCAGCAGCAGGATCAGGCTCGCCAGCAGGATGTCGCTGGCGCGCTTGATGAAGCCGTTGATGCCGATGAACGGCGTCTCGCACACCGACACCACCGGCAGGCCCGAGACGTCGTCCATGCGGCCCTGGATCAGGTCGGTGACGAAGATGTCCGGCACGAAATAGATCGAGGCCGTGGTGTCGCGCAGCGACTCCAGCAGGTTGAGGATGCGCGGCTGGGTGGCCATCGGCAGCGCCAGGTAGATCAGGTCCACGCGGTTCTGCTTGGCGAAATCCGCCAGCTGGTTCACCTTGCCGAGGAGGCCGAAGCCGCCGGTCTCGGTCAGCCGTTCCTTGTTGCGGTCGTCGAAGAAGCCGACCACCCGCACGCCGAGATAGCTCTTCTCTTTGAACTGGCGGGCCAGCCGCAATCCCACCTCGTTCATGCCGGCCACCACCGCCGTGCGCTGGCGCCCCTCCTGGGCCAGGAACAGGGGGATCAGGTGCTTCGCCGCGATGTCCGCCGCCGCCAGGGCCACCGGCGTGGCCACGAACCAGGCGAAGATCACCTCCCGCGGGAACACCTTCAGGTAGCCGCTGGCATAGCCGAACAGCAGCAGCAGGCCGGCCAGCACCAGCCAGCCCAGCAGGATGTCCCGGACGATCGTCAGATAGCCGTCGCTGACCCGCGAGGTGCCGGGGAAGGTCAGCGAAAAAAGAATAAGGGAAAGAATGACATACGGCGCCTCGAAGGGCTCCTCGTGGAAGGCCGCGACGGCCCCCAGCGAGCACAGCACGACCGCCGGCTCCAGCAGGATGCCGACGATCGAAGCCAGGCTCAGCTTGGAGCGCAGCAGGTTATGTTGCTTGCCTATGACGGCGAACATCAGTAATCGTTATGCTGAAAAAATCGGGAAAACGCGAAAGGTGCGCATTATTTCACAGTAATTCTAACGGCATTGGATTACATTGCCTCCCGACGGCGTGTATCCATACGGGGGCGCCACCAGGCTCTGGCGATTCCCGACCCCATGATAATCCTGAACTGATTTCGGCATTGCCGGGCTCGGAAGTTTTTCTGGAATCCGTCCGCCGACGGCGGGCAAAAGGGACTGTGTGGAACGCGTAAGCTTCAGCGCGCTTGACCTGGAGAGCCTCTACCGGGTCATCGACGCCTCTATCAACATTCGCAAGCGCTACCAGTATTTTCTCTGGACGCAGGGCGACCTGCAGCGCCTGCTGCCGCACGAGATCCTGGTCTGCGCCACCGGCGACCTCGTCAAGCACGACATCCGCATCGACTGCTTTTCCGGCGCGCCCTACGGCGAACACCTGCTCGAGCTGCTCGGCGATCCCGAGCGCGGCCTGATCCCGCGCCTGGTGTCTCACTGGCGCGAACGCGACTGCGCGCCCCTGATCCTGCCCGACGCCCGCTGCGACGAGCGCGAGCACGCCTTCCTGACGCGCGAGATCCGCCACCTGGAGCTGGTCAACTGCGCCGCCCACGGGGTCGTCGACTACCACTCCGGGATGGGCGCCTTCTTCGCCTTCTTCCGCGTCGAAAACGGCGTCTGCCGCAAGTACCGCTACTGCCTTGACCTGCTGGTGCCGCATCTTTACATGGCCCTGCAGCGCATCGCCATCGGCGAAGGCCCGGCCGCCGCCGCCCCCGGCGAGGGCCTGGTTCTGAGCGAGCGCGAAGCCGAGATCCTGCGCTGGATGCGGGCCGGCAAGACCAACCAGGAGATCGGCCTGATCCTCAACATCAGCCCGTTCACCGTCAAGAACCACGTCCAGAAAATCCTCCGCAAGC
>JADLGU010000316.1 GCA_020849155.1 Rhodocyclaceae bacterium
GCCAGTAGGGCAGGAAGCGGGCCACGGTGTCCTTCAGGCATTCGGTCGGGGTGGCCGCAGCGGCCCGCTCGGCGGCATAGCGCGGATTGGCCAGCTGGGCGGCCAGACGCTCGTCGCCCTGCTCCAGCGGCGGCGGCGGGGTGTCGTAGGCGCGGCGCCAGACCTTGACCTGGGCCTCGCCGTACTTCTCGGCCGTCTCGGTCTTGTTGAGCCCCTGCAGGGCGCCGTAGTGGCGCTCGTTCAGCCGCCAGGAATGCTCGACCGGGATCCACATCCGGTCCATCTCGTCGAGCACGGTCCACAGGGTGCGGATGGCGCGCTTGAGCACCGAGGTGTAGGCAATGTCGAAGGCGAAGCCGGCTTCCTTCAGCAGCAGGCCGGCCTGCTTGGCCTCGGCGCGGCCCTTGTCGGTGAGGTCGACATCGGTCCAGCCCGTGAAGCGGTTTTCCTTGTTCCAGGCCGATTCGCCATGGCGCAGCAAGACGATTTTTTTCATGATTTCGGGAGGGGGCGCGTAGGGGGGGAGTTAAACCGGCGTCTGGCCGGCATGAAAGTATTTTATAATATTCACTGCAGCAATTGGACAGGCCCCGTGGACCTCATCACCGACCTCATCGACAAGCAGGAGCACATCGAGACCGCCGCCCGGGCGCTGAAGGCCATCTCGCATCCCCTGCGCCTGAAGATCCTCTGCGTCATCGGCGACCAGGAAGCCTGCGTCCAGGAGATCGTCGATGCCGTCGGCACCTCGCAAAGCAACATCTCGCAGCACCTGGCCATCCTGCGCGACAAGGGCGTGCTGCTGACGCGCAAGGACGCTAACCGGGTCTATTACCGCGTCGGCGACCAGCGCACCCTGCAGCTCATCGTGCTGATGCGCGAAGTCTTTTGCGGCGTTCCCCACTCGAAGAAATAAGCGGAGGCAGTTTGGATTTCCTCAAGGACAACCTGATGTGGGTCGGCCTTGCCGCATTCAGCGGCGGCATGTTCCTCTGGCAGACCTGGCAGGCGCGTGGCGCCGCGGTCTCGCCGATGCAGGCGACGATGATGATCAACCGCGAGGAGGCCGTCGTGGTCGACGTGCGCGAGCCGGCCGAGTATGCCGGCGGCCACATCCCGAATGCCCGCCATATCCCGCTTTCGCAGTTCGACAAGCGCCTGCCCGAGCTGGACAAGTACAAGGGACGCGCGGTCATTGTCAGCTGCGCCAGCGGCAACCGCTCCTCCTCGGCCTGCAACCGGCTGCGCCGCGCCGGCTTCGAGAAGGTGTTCAACCTCAGCGGCGGCGTTTCCGCCTGGGACCAGGCCGGCTTGCCGATCACCAAGAAATGAAGCCGAAAATCCTCATGTACTCGACCGCGGTGTGCCCCTATTGCGTGCGTGCCGAGCAGCTTCTCAACAGCAAGGGCGTCAGCGAGATCGAGAAGGTGCGCGTCGACCTCGACCCGGCCCGCCGCGAGGAGATGATGCAGAAGACCGGCCGCCGCACCGTGCCGCAGATCTATATCGGCGAGCGCCACGTCGGCGGCTGCGACGAACTCTACGCCCTGGACCGCGCCGGCGAGCTGGAGCCGCTGCTGCGCGGGGCCTGATACCTTTCCAACCGCTTTCCCAACGATTCATTGACCCGGCCCTCCATCATGTCCGAAACCGAACAGCCCGTTTTTTCCATCGAGAAGATCTTCGTCAAGGATCTCTCCCTCGAGGTCCCCAACGCGCCGCAGATCTTCCTCGACCGGGATCCGCCCCAGGTCGAGGTCGGCCTGCAGTCCGAGGCCGGCGGCATCGGCGACGGCGTCTTCGAGGTGGTGCTGACCGTCACCGTCACCGCCCGGCTGGGCGAGAAGACGGTGTTCCTGGTCGAGGCCGCCCAGGCCGGCATCTTCCAGGTCCGCAACGTGCCGGACGAGGAGCTGGAGCCGGTGCTGGCCATCGCCTGCCCGAACATCCTCTTCCCCTATGCCCGCGAGACGGTGTCCGACATCATCAACCGCGCCGGCTTCCAGCCGATCCTGCTGGCGCCGGTGAACTTCGAAGCCCTCTACCGCCAGCGCCTGGAGCAGCAGGCCCCGCAGCAGCCGGGCGAGATCCCGATCCAGTGAGCGCCGCCCGCCTCGCCGTCCTGGGGGGACTGACTTTTCTGGCGGCGTCCGCCTGGGCGCTGGAGTACCGCTCGGTCGCCGAAGCCGGGGCGGTGATGTTCGATGCCCCCTCGCAGAAGGCCCGCCCGCTGTTCGTCGTGGCCCGCGGGACGCCGGTGGAACTGGTGGTCAGCCTCGGCGAATGGCTCAAGGTGCGCGACGCCGCCGGCGACCTGGCCTGGATGGAAAGAAAAACCCTCGCCGAACAGCGCATGCTGATCGTCACCGCCCGCAGCGCCGAAGTGCGGGCCCAGGCCGAGGCCGGCGCTCCGCTGGTGTTCGAGGCCGAGAAGGACGTGGTCCTGGAACTTCTCGAAGCCGGCCCGCCGGGCTGGGCCAGGGTGCGCCATCGCGACGGCCAGTCCGGTTTCGTCCGCGCGAACCAGGTCTGGGGTCTCTGACCGTCCCATGAGAATCGCCGTCCTCGGCGCGGGCGCATGGGGAACGGCATTGGCCATCGCCTTTTCGCGCCGTCATGAAGCGACCCTCTGGGTTCGCGACCGAGCCCAGGCGGCCGCCATGCAGGCGGGCCGCGTCAATGCCCGCTATCTCCCCGGCTGTACCCTGCCCGACAGCCTCGGCATCGGCTCGGATTTCAGCGTTGCAGGCGACAGCGAGCTGAACCTCGTCGCGACACCGCTTGCCGGCCTGCGCGCCACCCTGCGCCAGCTGCGCGCGGTGGCGCCCGCCATCCCCGTGCTATGGGCCTGCAAGGGGCTGGAGGCGGGCAGCCAGCTGTTGCCGCATCAGATCGTCGCCGAGGAACTGGGGCGGACGGCGCTCTGCGGGGCGCTCACCGGACCCAGTTTCGCCGAGGAGGTGGCCCGGGGCCTGCCCACCGCCATCACCCTGGCGGCGGCCGACGGCGGCTTCGCCGGGAGCATGGCCCAGGCCCTGCACAACGCGCGGCTGCGCATCTACGCCAACCAGGACGTGGTCGGCGCCGAGGTCGGCGGCGCGGTGAAGAACGTGATGGCCATCGCCGCCGGCATTTCCGACGGCATGGGCTTCGGTCTGAACGCCCGCGCGGCATTGATCACCCGCGGCCTGGCCGAGATCAGCCGGCTCGGCATGGCCTTGGGCGGACGGATGGAGACCTTCATGGGCCTGGCCGGCATGGGCGACCTGATCCTGACCTGCACCGGCGATTTGTCGCGCAACCGCCGCGTCGGCCTGGAACTGGCGAAGGGACTGTCGCTGGAGCAGATCCTGCGCGAACTCGGCCACACCGCCGAGGGGGTCTCCAGCGCCCGCGAGGTGACGCTGCTGGCCGGGCGCCTCGGCATCGAGATGCCGATCACCCAGGCTGTCCACAGCGTTCTCTACGAAGCCGTGCCGGCCAGCCAGGCGGTCGAGCAACTGCTCAGCCGCGACACCCGGCCGGAAGGCACTTAATCGCTCCCTGCATAGCCGTTCTGCCGCCAGGCCTCGAACACCAGCACCGCCACGGCGTTGGAGAGGTTCAGGCTGCGGTTGCCCTTCACCATGGGCAGGCGCAGGCGCTGCTCGGGCGGGACGGCATCCAGCATCTCGGCCGGCAGGCCGCAGGTTTCCGGACCGAAGACGAAGGCGTCGCCGGGCAGGTAGCGGGGCGCGTCGAAGCGCGTCCCGCCCCGGGTGCTGACCAAAAACAGCCGGCTGCCGTGCAATGCTTCCCGGCAATCCAGCCAGTTCTCGTGAACCTTCACCTCGGCCAGGTCGTGGTAATCGAGGCCGGCCCGCGCCAGATGCCGGTCCTGCAGATTGAAACCGAGCGGCTTAACCAAATGCAGTTTTGAGCCGGTATTGGCAGTCAGGCGGATGATGTTTCCGGCATTGCCCGGGATTTCCGGCTGGAAAAGGACTACATGAAACACTTGAATACCTTGTGGAATAAGGGTAATTTTGCCTATGTTTTGCGATGTTACGATGTTTTTCAGATAAACAAGTTTAACTTTATTGGGGTTGCATGGCGCGTCCGGAAAAATTTCGTCTAGGCGAGATCCTGGTCCAGCAGAACCTGCTCAGCCAGGACCAGTTGCAGGCGGCGCTGGACGAACAGAAGAAAACCGGCCGCAAGCTGGGGCGGGTTTTCGTAGACAAGGGCTTCGTCACGGAGGAACAGATTTCCGAGGCGATCGCCCGGCAGATCAACGCCCCCTACATCAACCTCAAGTACTTCAACATCAAGCCGGCCATGGTGCGCCTGCTGCCCGAAGCCCAGGCGCGGCGCTTCCGCGCCCTGGTGCTGGAGCAGCGGGACAATGCGGTCCGCGTCGGCTTCGCCGACCCGACCGACCTGTTCGCCTACGACGAGGTGGCGCGCATACTCAAGCGCGACATCGACATCGCCGTCGTCACCGAGAGCCAGCTGCTGGAGGCCGTTGACAGGGTCTATCAGCGCACCGAGGAAATCAGCGGCCTGGCCAAGGAGCTGACGGCCGAACTGGGCGAGGGCGCGGTCGATCTGGGCGCACTGGCCCTCACGCCAGGGCTGGAGGAGGCGCCGGTCGTCAAGTTGCTGCAGTCGGTGTTCGAGGCCGCCACCCAGGTGCGCGCCTCGGACATCCACATCGAGCCGCAGGAGCGTTCCCTGGTGATTCGCTTCCGCATCGACGGGGTGATGCACGTCCAGACCGAGGCCGACATGAAGATCGCCACGGCCCTGGTGCTGCGCCTGAAGCTGATGTCGGGCCTGGACATTTCCGAGAAGCGGCTGCCGCAGGACGGGCGCTTCAACGTCAAGGTGAAAAACATCGCCATCGACGTCCGCATTTCGACCATGCCGACCCAGCATGGCGAGTCGGTGGTGATGCGCCTGCTCAACCAGGGCGCCGGCATGCTGCGGCTGGAACACCTGGGCATGCCGCCGCCCATCCTGGAGCGCCTGCGGCAGGCCGTGCATCGGTCGAGCGGCATGGTGCTGGTGACCGGCCCTACCGGCAGCGGCAAGACCACCACGCTCTACGCCGCCCTGGCCGAGATCAACACCACCGAAAAGAAGATCATCACCGTCGAGGATCCGGTCGAATACCGCCTGCCGGGCATCAACCAGGTGCAGGTCAACGACAAGATCGACTTGAGCTTCGAGCGGGTGCTGCGTTCCGCCCTGCGCCAGGACCCGGACGTGATCCTGGTCGGCGAGATGCGCGACCAGACCACCGCCGAGATCGGCCTGCGCGCCGCCATGACCGGACACATGGTGCTCTCCACCCTGCATACCAACGACGCCGCCAGCACCCCGATCCGTCTGCTCGACATGGGCGTGCCGCGCTACATGGTGGCGATGTCGCTGCATATCGTCATCGCCCAGCGCCTGTTGCGCACCCTCTGCGAGCGCTGCGCCCGGCCGCGGCGGCTGACGCCCCAGGAGCACGAATGGCTGCGGGTGGAGATCGGCGACGAGGTGGA
>JADLGU010000317.1 GCA_020849155.1 Rhodocyclaceae bacterium
ATCCGAGCACACCCGCTTCATGCGCGACTGGCTGGCGCAGCACCCCGAGGACCTCGAGGTGCAGAAGGCCGGCCGCGCCCTCTGGTGGGACAAGGCGCCGCAGACCCCCGAGCAGCAGCAGCGCCTGAAGGAATCCCGCATCCCCCAGAAGCCCTACGTCTATCGCTGAGGAAAAGTCGGTCGCCGTGCCACGGCGACCGACTTTTTGTTTTGTTCCCCACTCCTGCCGTCTTCGTCGACCTCGAGACCACCGGCGCCAACCCGGCGTTCGACCGCATCATCGAGGTCGGCATCGTCAAGGTCAGCGACGGGCGGATCGAGCAGGAATGGTCCTCCCTGGTCGATCCGGGCGAGTCGATTCCGCCGCTGATCCAGGGCTTCACCGGCATCACCAACGAGATGGTGCGCGGCGCGCCGCGCTTCGCCGACATCGCCGACGAGGTGTTGGCGCGCCTCGAGGGCAGCCTCTTCGTCGCCCACAACGCCCGCTTCGACTACGGCTTCCTCAAGAACGAGTTCAAGCGCCTGGAGCGCGCCTTCCAGCCGCGGGTGCTGTGCACCGTCAAGCTCTCGCGCGCCCTCTATTCCGAGCACCACCGCCACGGCCTCGACGCCCTGATCGCCCGCCACGGCCTCGCCTGCGATGCCCGCCACCGGGCGCTGGGCGATGCCCGCGTGCTGTGGGACTTCGTCCGGCTGGTGCAGGCGGAGAAATCGCCCGAGGCGATCGCGGCGGCGCTGAAGAAGGCCATGAAATCGCCCAGCCTGCCTTCGGGCCTGGAGGCGACGGCGGTCGATGCCGTGCCCGAGGCGCCGGGCGTGTATCTCTTCTACGGCGAGAACGGGCTGCCGCTCTACATCGGCAAGGGCATCAACCTGCGCTCGCGCGTGCAGTCGCACTTCGCCGCCGATCACGGCAGCGGCCGCGCCATGCGCCTCGCGCAGGAGGTGAAGCACATCGAATGGATCGAGACCGCCGGCGAACTGGGCGCCCTGCTGCTGGAAGCGCGGCTGATCAAGGAAAAGTCCCCGATCCACAACCGCCATCTGCGCAGGAACGAGGAGCTGTGCGCCTTCCGCCTCGTCGAGGGCGGGGAGGTCGCGCTCGAGCGCGTGCCGCTCGCCGGCGTGCCGGCTGAAGCGCTGGGCGAGCTCTACGGCCAGTTCAAGTCGAAGCGCGAGGCCCACAACACCCTGCGCGAACTGGCCGCCGGTCACGGCCTGTGCCTGAGGCGCCTCGGCCTCGAGCAGGGCACGGGCCCCTGCTTCAACCACCAGATCAAGCGCTGCAAGGGCTGGTGCGCCGGCAAGGAAGATGCCGCGCGCCACGACCTGCGCCTGAAGGCGGCGCTGGCCGTGCTCAAGCTGCGCGCCTGGCCCTTCCCCGGGCGCATCGCCATCCGCGAGGGCGAGGCACGGCACCTCTTCGAAAGCTGGTGCTACCTGGGCTGCGCGAGCAGCGAAACCGAGCTGCACGAGGCCGCGCAGACCCGCTACGACGCGCGCTTCGACCTCGACACCTACCGCATCCTGCGCCGCGAGCTGGAGAAGCGCGCCGGCTCGGCGGAGATCACGCCCATCCCCTCTCCCCGCGCGCGGGCAGAGGGCCAGGGAGAGGGGCAGCATGTCTGACGACGGCAAGGTCCGCATCTCCAAACTGATGTCCGAGCAGGGCCTCTGCTCGCGCCGCGAGGCCGATGCCTACATCGAGCGCGGCTGGGTCTTCGTCGACGGTGTGCGCGTCACCGAACTCGGCAGCCGCGCCTGGCCGACGCAGAAGATCACGCTCAGCAAGGAGGCGAAATCGAACCAGCTGGCGCAGGCGACCCTCCTGCTCAACAAGCCGGTCGGCTACGTCTCCGGCCAGGCCGAGCAGGGCTACAAGCCGGCGGTGACGTTGATCGCCGCCGCCAGTCATCATGCCGCTGACCGTTCGCCGCTGCGCTTCAGCCCGGCCCAGCTGAAGGGCCTGGCCCCGGCCGGCCGCCTCGACATCGACTCGACGGGCCTGCTGGTGCTGACCCAGGACGGGCGCATCGCCAAGCTGCTCATCGGCGAGGACTCGCGCATCGAGAAGGAATATCTGGTGCGTGTCGAGGGCAGGCTCGACGCGCAGGGCCTCAAGCTGCTCAATCACGGCCTCTCGCTCGACGGCCAGGCGCTCAAGCCGGCAAAGGTGAGCTGGCAGAACGAAGACCAGCTGCGCTTCGTCCTGCGCGAGGGCAAGAAGCGCCAGATCCGCCGCATGTGCGAGCTGGTCGGCCTCAAGGTGACGGGCCTCAAGCGCATCCGGATAGGAAGCGTGAAACTCGGCGACCTGCCGCTGGGCAAGTGGCGCTACCTGCGCGAGGACGAGCGGTTCTGAACGGCCTTCCCCCCTCGCCCGGCACGGGAGAGGGCATGCCGCGCGCCATCGGAAAAGTCGGTCTCCCTGCTACGGCGCGGACGCGTCCGCCGGCTGTTGCGCCAGACGCCACAGGCGCAGCGCGCGGCCGGCGAGCACGCCGCTGAACAGGCCGTAGAGCGCGGCGACGCCCGCGGCGAAGCCGGCCTGCGCGGCCAGGCCCGGTTGCAGGGCGAGCAGCACGCCGACCGCGTACTTGGTGAAGAAGATGCCGAGGATGATGGCGAGCGGCAACGCGCTGCCCGGCAGGGTGAAGCGTCGCGTCGCCGCGTCGTACAGCGTGCGCGCGGGCGGCGGGCGGCGCGCGATCCACCGCGCGGCCAGCGCCGCCGTCGCGCACCAGAGCAGCAGCGCAAGCGCCGCGGCACCGAAAGCCGAGAGCAGGCCGAATACCGCCAGCGCCGTCATGGCGACAGGCAGGATCATGATGCGCGCCATGCCGGCGCGACGCGTAAACAGCTGGCTTACGCCAAGCGCGATCAGCGCGGCGAGCAGCCCCCAGACCCAGGGCGGCGTGTTGGCGAGAATGCGCAGCAGCATGTCATGAACTCCTTGAGGCGATGGGGCGGATGATCCCCGGTTTGCCCTCCCGCCGGAAGCGGGGTGCGACGAAACGCGGAAGATGCGGCATGAAACGCCCTGCGGCAGGGCCGCCGGCGCTGGCCAATGCCGGGCAGCGCGACTAGAATCGGCCGACACCGCCCCCATCCCCGGAGACCAACATGTCCTTCGCCCTCGTCCGCCGCAGCCTTGCCGCCATCGTCCTGGTCGCCGCCACCGGCGCCTCGGCCCAGGGCACGCTGGAGAAGATCAAATCGAGCGGCACGATCAATCTCGGCTACCGCGAAGCCTCGATCCCCTTCTCCTATGTCGGCGACGACCGCAAGCCGGCCGGCTACTCGGTCGAGTTGTGCCAGCGCGTCGCCGCCGCCGTGAAGCGGCAGCTCGGCCTGGCCGAACTCAAGCTGCACTGGGTGCCGGTGGCGCCTGGCAACCGCACGGCCAAGCTGTTGTCGGGCGAGATCGACCTCGAGTGCGGCTCGACCACCAACACCCTGTCGCGCCAGGAGCAGGTCGACTTCAGCCTGCTCACCTTCGCCGACGGCGGCAGCCTGCTGATGAAGATCGGCTCGACCATGAAGGGCCTCGCCGACGCCGGCGGGAAAAAGCTCGGCGTGGTGCCCGGCACCACCACCGAGCGCACCCTGCGCGAGGTGCTGGCAAAGCAGAAGATCGCCGCCGAGCTGGTGAACCTGAAGGACCACGCCGAGGGCCTGGTGGCGACGATGGACGGGCGCATCGACGCCTATGCCTCCGACCGCGTCATCCTGGTCGGCCTGGTGCTCGGCTCGGGCAACCAGAAGAACCTGCGCCTGGCCGAGGAGCTGTATTCCTACGAGCCCTACGCCCTCATGCTGCGCAAGGACGACACGGCCTTCCGCCTGGCGGTGAACCGCGAGCTGGCGCGGCTCTACCGCAGCGAGGAGATCTACCCGATCTACGAGCGCTGGCTCGGCGTGCTCGGCACGCCGGGGCCGCTGCTGAAGAGCCTGTATTTCCTCAACGGCCTGCCCGAATAAACTGGACAACCCCGACGCCCCCTCCTGCGCGCGCAACCGCGAGCCGATCCTCGCCGTCCTGCGCGCGCACTTCGCCGACCGGCGCGCCGTGCTGGAGATCGGCAGCGGCACCGGCCAGCACGCCGTCTTCTTCGCCGCCGCCCTGCCGCAGCTCGAGTGGCAGGCCTCCGACCGCGCGGAAAACCTGCCCGGCATCCGCGCCTGGCTCGATGAAGCGTCCCTGCCCAACACGCCGCCGCCGCTCGAGTTCGACGTGAAGGGCGCCTGGCCCGGGCGGCGCTACGACGCCGTCTTCGGCGCCAACATCCTGCACATCCTGAGCTGGGCCGAGGACGAGCGCCTCTTCGCCGGCCTGCCGGGGATCATGACCGAAGACGCGAAGCTGGTCGTCTACGGCGCCTTCAACTACGGCGGCACATTCACCAGCGAGAGCAACGCCGCCTTCGATGCCTGGCTGAAAGCGCGCGGTCCGCACCAGGGCATCCGCGACTTCGAGGCGGTGGATGCCCTCGCCCGCGCCGCCGGCCTGCGCCTCGTCGAAGACCGCGCCATGCCCTCCCACAACCGCTGCCTCGTCTGGCAACGCACCTGACTTCCTCCCCTCTCCCGCGAGCGGGAGAGGGGCCGGGGGAGTGGCCATGCAACCGCAAATACTCGCCAGCGCCGACGACCTGCCCGCCGCCGACTGGCAGCGCCTCGCCACCGGCAACGACCCCTTCATGAGCCGCGCCTTCCTCGGCGTCGCCGAAGCCAGCGGCGCGGCCGGCGAGCGCCTGGCCTGGCGGCCGATGCACCTCGCCCTGCGCGACGAGGCCGGGCAACTCTCCGGCCTGCTGCCGCTCTACCTGCGCGAGCATTCCTTCGGCGACTTCTCGCGCGACTGGAACTGGCCGGCGGCCTGGGAGCGGAGCGGCCGCGCCTACTACCCCAAACTGGTCACGGGCGTGCCGTACACGCCCTCGCCAGGGCCGCGCCTGCTCGCCGCGGACGATGCGGGTGCGGGCGTGAAGCCGGCGCTGGTCGAGGCCGCGCTGGCCATGACGCAGGCGCTCGGCGCCTCGTCCTGGCAATGCCTGTTCGTGCGCGAGGCGGAAAGCCGGCCGCTGCGGGACGCCGGCCTGCTGCTGCGGCGCGGCGTGCAGTTCCACTGGCTGAACCGCGGCTACCGCGACTTCGCCGACTTCCTCGACGGCTTCGCCGCGCAGAAGCGCAAGAAGCTGAAGCGCGAGCGCCGCGCCGTGGCCGAAGCCGGCCTGCGCATCGAGACGCGCCACGGCGACGAGATCGACGCCGCGCTCTGGCGCGCCATCCACCGCCACTACCGCGACACCTTCCTGCGCCACGGCAACCATCCGGCCTTCCCGCTCGACTTCTTCGCGCGCGCCGGCGCCGCGCTCGGCCGGCGCATGGTGGTCTTCCTCGCCTGGCAGGAGGAACGCCCGGTCGCCTCGGCCATCTGCTACCGAGACGATGCCGCGCTCTACGGCCGCCACTGGGGCGCCGACATCGACTGCCCCGGCCTGCACTTCGAGCTGTGCTACTACCGCGGCATCGAGTACGCCATCGAAAACGGCCTGCAGCGCTTCGAGCCCGGCGCCCAGGGCGAACACAAGCTGGCGCGCGGCTTCGAGCCGGTGCCGACCTGGTCGGCCTACTGGATCGCCGACCCGCGCCTGCGCGGCATCGTCGCCGACTTCCTCGCGCGAGAGGGCGAGGCAATGCTGGACTACGAGGCGGAGACGGCGCGGCACCTGCCGTATAAAAGTCGGTACCCGTGATACGGCGATAGATGTGGGAGGGTCTGGAAGCGGCCAGAACCCGGAATCCAGAGCCGTTGTTTCTGGCTCCTCGAGGGTGTGTCGTGGGTAATCTGCGCGCGGACTACCCCCTCGCCCCGCTTGCGGGGAGAGGGTCGGGGAGAGGGGCAAGCGGCTTGTCCACCCTCTCCCCAGCCCTCTCCCGCCAGCGGGAGAGGGAGATGGAAATCAAACGCCGTAACCCGACACAAGTCGGATGAACCTGTTTCAACGCCGCTGGATTCCCGCTTTCGCGGGAATGACCGGAAGGGGTCGGGAGCTTGCGCTCGCCGTCCTGCGCAGACTGACTTTTCCAAAACGTCCGCATGGGCGGCGCCGCTCTGGCCGCCGTCCGGTCTCCTCGCTACAATCGGGCAGTGAATCAGGCTTGAGCCAAGGAGGATGCAACGATGAGGTTGAAGAAGTTCCTGCTCGCAGCGCTGGCCGTGGCCGCGCTGGCCGGCACCGCCGCCTGGTTCAGCCTCGACAAGGAAACGCGCGGCTTCCTGAAGGCGATGCCCACCAACCGCGACGTGCTGTTCTGGAGCCAGTCGCAGCGGGATGCGGCGTTTCGCGCCCTTGACCGGCTGCCGGTGCTGGCCAAGGCGCGCGCCATTCCCGCCGGCGGCGCGCCCAGGCCGCTGCCGCCGGGCCCGCCGCTGCCGAAGCTGGCGGCCGAGGTCGACGCCTTCATGGCCAGCCAGCGCAACGCCGCGCTCCTCATCGTGCACGACGGCAAGCTGCGGCTGGAACGCTATGGGCTCGAGTTCGACGCGGCCGGGCGCTGGACGAGCTTCTCGGTGGCCAAGTCGCTTACCTCCACCCTCGTCGGCGCGGCCATCGCCGACGGCCACATCAAGAGCATGGACGACAAGGTCAGCGCCTACATCCCGCAGATGAA
>JADLGU010000318.1 GCA_020849155.1 Rhodocyclaceae bacterium
CGAGTTTCCGTGTCAGAGCCCCTGGTCCAGATCAGCAACCTGAATTTCACCTATGACCGTCGGCCGGTGCTGACCGGGATCAACATGACCATCCCGCGCGGCAAGGTGGTGGCGATCATGGGGCAGAGCGGCTGCGGCAAGACCACCACCCTGCGCCTCATCGGCGGCCAGCTGCGGCCGACCCAGGGCGAGGTGCGCTTCGCCGGCAAGGTGGTGCATGAACTGGGCATCGACGGGCTCTATGCCTCGCGCCGCCGGATGGGCATGCTGTTCCAGTTCGGCGCCCTGTTCACGGACATCTCGGTCTTCGACAACGTCGCCTTCCAGATGCGCGAACATACCGACCTGCCGGAGGCGATGATCCGCGACCTGGTGCTGCTGAAGCTGAACGCGGTCGGACTGCGCGGTGCGCAGGACCTGATGCCCTCGGAACTGTCGGGCGGCATGGCGCGCCGGGTGGCGCTGGCACGCGCCATCGCCCTCGACCCGCTGCTGATGATGTACGACGAGCCCTTCACCGGCCTGGATCCGATCACCATGGGGATCATCGGCCAGTTGATCCGCACGCTCAACGACGCCCTCGGCGGCAGCTCGATCATCGTCACCCACGACGTGCAGGAATCCCTGCAGATCGTCGACTACGTGTACTTCATGGCCGACGGCAAGGTGGTGGCGGAGGGGACGCCGGACGAGATCCGCGCCTCCGACAAGGCCTATGTGCACCAGTTCGTCTGGGGCGAGATGGACGGCCCGGTGCCGTTCCAGTATCCCTCGGCGCCCTATCGCGAGCAGATCTACGGAGCGGCCCATGCTTGATCGCGCAGCCACAGCCCTGCGCGGCCTTGGCAGCCGGGTCACCTCCCGCATCTGGCGCCTGGGTTTCGCCAGCCGCTTCTTCCTGGCGACCCTGCTGTATTCGGGCCCCAGTTTCCGCCGCTTCTTCCTCACCGTCAGGGAGATCTACTTCACCGGCGTGCTGTCGCTGATCATCATCCTGGTCTCCGGCCTGTTCGTCGGCATGGTGCTGGGCCTGCAGGGCTACGATACGCTGCAACGCTACGGCTCTTCCGAGGCGCTGGGCATCCTGGTGGCCCTGTCGCTGGTGCGCGAACTGGGCCCGGTGGTCTCTGCCCTGCTGTTCGCCAGCCGCGCCGGTTCGGCCATCACTGCCGAAATCGGCCTGATGAAGGCGACGGAACAGCTTTCGGCGATGGAGATGATGGCGGTCAATCCCATCGCCCGCGTGGTCGCGCCGCGTTTCTGGGCCGGGGTGATCTCGATGCCACTGCTGGCGGCGCTGTTTTCGGCCATGGGCATTTTCGGCGGCTATCTGGTCGGGGTGGTGCTGATCGGGGTGGACGAAGGCTCGTTTTGGTCGCAGATGCAGGCTTCGGTCGATTTCCGCGAGGACATCGTGAACGGCGTCATCAAGAGCGCGGTGTTCGGCATTCTGGTGTCGTGGATCGCCGTCTTCGAGGGCTATGACTCAGAACCCACCGCGGAAGGCGTGTCCGGTGCGACGACGCGAACCGTGGTGACTTCTTCACTGGTGATCCTTGCCGCCGACTTCGTCTTGACGGCTTTCATGTTCCGGGGTGCGTAATGAACCGTATGACTTTAGACCTATGGGTAGGGGTATTCGTGGCCGTCGGCCTGGGGGCACTGTTGTTTTTAGCACTAAAGGTCGGTAATCTGGCTTCTACAAATACCGGCGAAACCTATGTACTCAAAGCAAATTTTGATAACATCGGAGGCCTGAAGGTACGTGCGCCGGTGAAAAGCGCAGGCGTCGTGGTGGGCCGCGTCAGCGATATCCGCCTGGATGGGGAGCGCTACGAGGCGGTGGTGACGATGAACATCAGCAGCCAGTTCATGTTCCCGCGCGACACATTCGCCAAGATCCGGACCTCGGGTCTGCTGGGCGAGCAGTACATCGGCCTGGCCGTTGGCGGCGATGCCGAGTTGTTCAAGCCCGGCGAGTCCGTCAAGAAGACGGAATCGGCCATGGTGCTGGAGGATCTGGTCGGCCAGTTCCTCTTCGACAAGGCAGCTGAAGGAAAAGACAAGAAGTGACGTTATAAGAGCGGGACTACAAGAAAGGCAATTCGATGAAAACAGGACTTTCCAGGCAAATCAGCAAGTTGGCGATCGCCGTCGCTGCCGCCGGCCTGCTGGGAGGCTGCGCCACGAGCGGAAACCCGAAGGATCCGATCGAGGGCTTCAACCGCGCCATGTTCGGCTTCAATGAAGGCCTGGACAAAGTCATCATCAAACCGGTCGCGACCGGTTACGAGGCCGTGCTGCCCTCGCCGCTGCAGACCGGTGTGTCGAACTTCTTCTCCAACATCGCCGACCTGATGATCGGCGTGAACAACCTGATACAGGGCAAGCCGGCCCAGGCCGCCTCGGATGCCGGTCGGGTCTTGGTCAACACCACCATGGGTTTCCTCGGCATCATCGACGTCGCCAGCACAATGGGCATGGAGAAGCATGAGGAAGACTTCGGCCAGACCTTCGGCCGCTGGGGCATGGGCGATGGCGCTTATGTCGTCCTGCCGTTCTTCGGTCCTCGCACCGCCAGGGACACCATTGGCCTGGTTTTCGATGTCGCCACCGATCCGGTCTCGCATATCGACCACATTCCCTCCCGCAATACCCTGCTGGCCGTGCGCGTCATCAGCGACCGCGCCCAGTTCCTCAAGGCCGACAAGGTCATCGAGGAGGCCGCGCTGGACAAGTACTCCTACGTCCGCGACGCCTATCTGCAGCGCCGCCAGAGCCTGATCCATGACGGAAATCCGCCGAAATTCGACCCGTACTCCGGTTCGCAGGATGGCAAGGTCTCGGAGGCGCCCCAGGAGGGAACAAGCGCGGCGCAAGTGGCAACACGTAACTGATCAATCTGTTTTCCGGTAAATCATGAAGCTATTCGCCTTGATGCTGGCGTCCGTCGCCAGCTTTCTTCTGTCGCCTGGCGTTCAGGCGCAGGAAACCGCCCCGGACGTGCTGGTCAAGAACGTCACCAATGAAGTGCTCGACATCATCCGCAAGGACAAGGACATCAAGGCCGGCAGCACCAAGCGGGCCATTGAGCTGGTCGACCACAAGGTTCTGCCGCACTTCAATTTCAGCCGGATGACCGCCCTGGCCGTCGGCAGGGACTGGCGCCAGGCCACCCCGGAACAGCAGAAGGCCCTGACGGAGGCTTTCAAGGAGCTGCTGGTGCGGACTTATTCGAATGCGCTGATCGCCTACAAGAACGAAACCGTCGATTACCGGCCCTTCAAGATGCAGGCCGGAGAGACCGACGTGACGGTCCGCACCCAGATCCACCAGCCGGGCGCCAAGCAGCCGATCACCCTGGACTACAGCCTGGAGAAGACCGCCAAGGGCTGGAAGGTCTATGACGTGGTGGTCGCCGGGGTCAGCCTGGTGACCAACTACCGCTCCAGCTTCGCCACCGAGATCCGCAACGGCGGCATCGATGGCCTGGTCAAGACCCTGCAGGCCAAGAACAAGAGCCTGGAAGCCTCCGCCAAGTAATGATCCGCGATACCGGAGATCGGCTCGAGGTTTCCGGCGCCCTCACGCTGGGCCAGGCCAGGGAGATGCTGGAAGCAGGCTGCCGGCATCTCGATGGCAGGCCGCAGGCCCGTTTCGATCTGTCGGCGGTTCACGAAGTCGACTCCTCCGGCCTGACGGTTATCTTTGGCTGGGTGCGAACGGCGCAGCGCCTGGGCAAGCCGGTGAGCATCGTCAATCCCCCGCAAAACCTGCTCAGCCTGGCCCGGCTCTACGGCGTCACCGAACTTCTCCCGCTGGCCTAGCCGGCGTTGTAGCATTCCCCGATGAGTCCCGCGATACGCATCGAAGGCGTGACCAAGCGCTTTGGCAGCGTCCAGGCGCTCGACGGGGTCGATCTCGAGGTGGCGCAGGGGGAGTTCTTCGGCCTGCTCGGTCCCAACGGGGCCGGCAAGACCACGCTGATTTCCGCCCTGGCCGGACTGGTGCGGCCGGATGCCGGCCGGCTGGCGGTGATGGGGCATGACACGCTCGCCGATTACCGGGCCGCCCGCCGTCAATTGGGCGTGGTGCCGCAGGAACTGGTTTTCGACCCTTTCTTCACAGTGCGCGAGACCCTGCGCATCCAATCGGGCTATTTCGGCATCCGCGACAACGCCGCCTGGATCGAGGAGATCATCGAAAACCTCGACCTGGGCGCCAAGGCCGACACCAATATGCGGCAACTCTCCGGCGGCATGAAGCGCCGGGTGCTGGTGGCCCAGGCGCTGGTGCACCGGCCGCCGGTGATCGTGCTCGACGAGCCGACCGCCGGGGTCGATGTCGAGCTGCGCCAGGGGTTGTGGGCCTTCATCCGCCGTCTCAACCGCGACGGTCACACCATCGTGCTGACCACCCACTATCTGGAGGAGGCGGAGAGCCTGTGCGGGCGCATCGCCATGCTCAAGCAGGGGCGCATCGTCGCTCTCGACACGACGGCCAACCTGCTGCGGCGCTTCTCCGGCCATACGCTGCGGCTGCGCCTGGCGCCCGGCGTGGTGTTGCCGGACTCGCTCCGGTCGCGCCTGGCGGGGGAGCCGGACGAGGAGCACGAGCACGTCTTTGCGCTCGAGAGCTGCGAGGGCATCGAGCCGGTGCTTGCCTGCCTGCGGGAAGCGGGATGCCGTATCGAGGATATCGAGGTGGGCAAGCCCGATCTCGAGGAAGTTTTCGTTCGCGTCATGAATAGGCCCTGACATGGACGGCTTCCTGACCCTGCTCTACAAGGAGGTGCTGCGTTTCTGGAAGGTCAGCTTCCAGACCGTGGCGGCGCCGATCCTGACGGCGCTGCTGTTCATGCTGATCTTCACCCACGTGCTGGAAGGACGGGTGCGGGTCTACGAGTCGGTGACCTACTCCTCCTTCCTGGTGCCCGGTCTGGTGATGATGTCGCTGCTGCAGAATGCCTTCGCCAACAGCTCTTCCTCGCTGATCCAGTCCAAGGTGACGGGCAACATCATCTTCATGCTGCTGCCGCCGATCTCCTATGTGCAGTTCTTCGCCG
>JADLGU010000319.1 GCA_020849155.1 Rhodocyclaceae bacterium
CCGCCCGGCACCCGCACGCCGGCGTGCGCCAGCTGGCTGATCATTTCCCCCAGGGAGGCATTTTTCCCTCCCACTTGCTCCACATCGGACATGCGCAAGGCATCGAAGCCGATCACGTAACGGGTCATTTCAGGACTTTCAGGTTGATTCGAAGTGGCAAAAAAATTATTTTATCGTTTTTACTCCGCCCGCGCCGCCTGGGGTTTGCCCGATGCCTGCCGACTATACGAGGACCGTCTTTTTCATTTCCGATGGCACCGGCATCACCGCGGAGACGCTGGGCCACAGCCTGCTGACCCAGTTCGAGGACCTGCACTTCAGGCAAATCCGGATACCTTTCGTCTCCACGCTGGCTCAGGCGCTGGAATGCCAGCAGCAGATCAGTAGGGCGACGGCGACGGACGGCATCCGCCCGATCGTCGTCTCCACCCTGGTCGATGCCAATATCGGCAAAGTCCTGCGCGAGACAGATGCGCTGTTCCTGGATTTCTTCGAGGCCTTCATCGTCCCGCTCGAGAACGAGCTCGGCAGCAAATCCTCTCATACCATCGGCCGCTCCCACGGCCAGCCGCTCAGCCAGGACTACACCAACCGTATCGACGCGGTGAATTTCACGCTGGCGCATGACGACGGCGCCAGCGACATCGGCCTGGATAAGGCCGACGTGATCCTGATCGGGGTGTCGCGCTGCGGCAAGACGCCGACCAGCCTCTACCTTGCCCTGCAGTTCGGCGTGCGCGCGGCCAACTATCCGCTGATTCCCGAGGATTTCGAACGCAGCCGGCTGCCCGGGGCCATCGAGCGCCATCGCGACAAACTGTTCGGCCTGACCATCGGACCGGAGCGTTTGCACAAGGTGCGCACCGAGCGCCGGCCGGACAGCCGCTACGCTTCTCTGGAAAACTGCCGCTACGAGATCGAGGCCGCCCAGAAACTGATGCGGCGCGAGGGGGTGCGCTGGCTGGATTCGACGAGCAAGTCGATCGAAGAAATTTCGACCACCATCATGCAGGAGGTGCGGCTCGACCGGCACGTGTTTTGAGCAGGCATTTCTGGCGCACTTCTTCGAACAGGCAGACGGCCGCTGCAGCCGCCACGTTGAGGGACTCGCTGCCGCCCGGCATGGGAATGCGCACTGCCCGGTTCGCCAGGCCTTCCAGCTCCGGCGACAGGCCGGCGCCTTCATTGCCGAACAGCCAGGCCACCGGCCCGGCCAGATCCAGTTCGTACAGGTCCCTGCTGCCGCGCAGGCTGGCGGAAATGCTGACCCCAACGAACTCGCGCAGCACGGCACCCAGGTCGGCATGCTCTTGGATGGCGAGATCGAAATGAGCGCCCATCGCCGCGCGCAACACCTTCGGCGACCAGGCCTGCGCGCAGCCCCGGCCTAGATAGGCGTCGGCCACGCCCGCCGCGGCGGCGGTGCGCAGAATCGACCCCAGATTACCCGCGTCCTGCACGGCGTCGAGCAGCACGCAGGACCCTTCCGGTTTGCGCACGGGGCGGACTGCGGGGATCTCGATCAGGGACAGCACCCCGGTCGGCGTGCTGACGAGACCGACTTTTCCGAACAGGGCATCGCTCAGCACGACAAGACGCATTCCTGGCTGGCTGGCCAGGAAACCGGCGATCTCGCCCGAGTTCGCTGCGCTTTCGCTGAGTGCAACCAGTTCCGGCGGGCCAACCCGGGCCACATAGGCCTGCAGCAAGTGCAGGCCGTCGAGCACGGTGCGGTTGCGGCTGCGGCGCTCGCGGGAGGAACCGGACAGGGCGCGCAGCTGCCGGAAGGTCGGATTGTCTGGTGAGGTGATTTTCTTCATGGCGGCTTGCCAGTATATTTGCATTCGATGTCGTCACCCAAGGCCGTCATTGTCACCCCTGCACCGCCCGCCTCGCGCAGCGGCAATCGCAACACGGCGGTGCGCTGGGCCAGGATCCTGCGCGATCTCGGTTGCCGTGCCACGATCGCTACGGCTTGGGACGGCCGTCCCTGCGACCTGCTGATCGCGCTGCATGCCCGCAAGAGCCGGGCCGCGCTGCAGGCCTTCCGGACCCGGCATCCCGACCGTCCCGCCATCCTGGCGCTCACCGGCACCGATCTCTACCGGGACATCCGCTGCGATGCCGGGTCGGCGGCCTCGCTGGATCTGGCCAGCCATCTGATCGTCCTGCAGGAAGAGGCCCTGAACGAGTTGACCGCCGTCCAGCGACGCAAGGCGAGGGTCATCCTCCAAACGGTTGCCACTGCCCTGACGCATGCCCCGACGGTTCGCGGCTTCCGGCTCTGCGTTCTCGGCCACCTGCGTGAGGAGAAGGACCCCTTCAGGATCGTGGCTGCGCTGGGTCGGCTGACGGGCGAGGGGCTGGAGGTGATTCATGCCGGCAAGGCCCTGTCGCCGGCCATGGCAGCCGATGCCAGACGGCATATGCTCGCCGACCCTCGCTATCGGTGGGTCGGCGAGCTGCCGCACTGGAAGGCGATGCGGCTGCTGGCGAGTTGCCGGGCCATGGTGATCAGTTCGCTGATGGAGGGCGGCGCCCATGTGGTGTCCGAGGCGATCGCCCTGGGCGTGCCGGTGATCGCTTCCGACATCCCCGGCAATCGCGGCCTGCTTGGCTATCGCTATCCCGCCCTGTACCCGGCCGGTGACGCTGCGGCCTTGGCGCATCTGATCCGGCTCGCAATGGACGAGCCGGGGTATCTGCGGTCGCTGGCAGCGGCGATCCGGCGGCGGCACGGTCTGGTCGATCCCGAGCGGGAACGGCGGGCCTGGCGAAAGCTGCTCGTCGATTGCGGATTGCGAATCGCGGCGGAGCCGGCCCGCAGTCAGTCGCAAACGCGGAATGCGAGCAGTTCCCGGACCGGCCGGAAGCTGCGGCGGTAGATGTCGGCAACGCCGTGCGCTCTCAAGGCGGCCAGGTGATCGGCCGTCGGATAGCCTTTGTGCCGGTCCAGGCCGTACTGCGGATA
>JADLGU010000320.1 GCA_020849155.1 Rhodocyclaceae bacterium
GCCGCGAGGCCGAGCGCTGCGTGCTGGAAGGCGCGACACCCGAGGAAGTCGACGGCGCGCTGGAGGACTTCGGCATGGCGATGGGCATCCTCGCCGTGTACGACATGGCCGGCATCGACATCGGCCACCTCACGCGCGTCGCCCGCGCCCACCTGCTGCCGAAGGACCCCACCTTCTACCGACCGACGGCGCTGCTCACCGAGCGCGGCTGGCTCGGCCAGAAGAGCGGCCGCGGCTACTATCGCTATGACAGCGCCGAGCGCAAGCGCACGCCCGACCCCGAGGCCATAGCCATGTTCGCCGAGGAGGCGCGGCGCCTCGGCGTGCCGCAGCGGAAGCCCTCGAAGCAGGAGATCCAGGAACGCTGCATCTATTCGATGATCAACGAGGGGGCGCGCATCCTCGAGGAAGGCGTCGCCTGCCGCGCCTCCGACATCGACATCGTCTACACCGCTGGCTACGGCTTTCCGGGCTACCGCGGCGGCCCGATGTTCTACGCCGATACCGTCGGGCTGAAGGTCATCTACGATAAGATCATGGAATTCCAGAAAACCCTCGACCCGCAGTACTGGCAGCCGGCGCCGCTGCTGGAGAAGCTGGCCAGGGCCGGCTCCAGCTTCGCCCAATGGCAGGCCGAAAGAAAGGTGTAGGCATCATGGCAAACGCATTCATTCCCTACGGCGGCTACTGGTCCACGCCCTTCGCCAAGTGGCAGGGCGCGCTGGCCAACCTGAACAGCATCCGGCTGGCCGCCGCAGTCGGCAACAGGTTCCTCGAAGACAAGCACGTTCCCAGGGAGGAGATCGATCTCGGCATCCTCGGCATCACCAATCCGCAGCCGGGCAGCTTTTATGGCCTGCCCTGGCTTACCGGCCTGCTCGGTCTGGAAAACGTGCCGGGCCCGACGGTGCAGCAGGCCTGCGCCACCAGCGCGCGCGCGCTGCAGATGGCGGCGGCGGAAGTCGGCCAGGGCAGCGCCGGCTGCGCCCTCATCGTCTGCGCCGACCGCATGTCCAACGGCCCCGTCGTGTACTACCCGGACGCCAGCGCGCCGGGAGGCAACGGCGTGACGGAAAGATGGACGCTGGACAACTTCGGCCACGACCCCTATGCGAAGAACGCCATGATCGACACGGCGGAAAACGCTTCGGCGCGCCTGGGCGTCACGATGGCCGAACTGAACGAGGTCACGCTGGCCCGCTACGCCCAGTACCAGGCCGCGCTCGCCGACGACCGCGCCTTCCAGCGCCGCTACATGCTCGAGGCGCCGCTCTCCGACTCCGGCTTCCGCAGGCAGACCGGCACGCTGGCCGCCGACGAAGGCATCTTCCCGACCACCGCGGAAGGGCTGGCCAAGCTGAAGCCGGTCAAGCCGGACGGCACCCACAGCTTCGGCACCCAGACCCATCCGGCCGACGGCAACGCCGGCATGATCGTCACCACGCGGGAACGGGCGCGCGCGCTTTCTACCGACGCGAAGATCGAGGTCGAACTGCTCGGCTTCGGCCAGGCGCGCGTCGAGAAAGGCTACATGCCGCTGGCGCCGGCGCCCGCCGCGCAGGTGGCGCTGAAGCGTGCCGGCCTAGGCATTAAGGACGTCGACGCGGTGAAGACGCACAACCCCTTTGCCGCCAACGACATCGCCTTCGCCCGCGAGACCGGTTTCCCGCTGGAGAAGATGAACAACTTCGGCTGCTCGCTGATCTGGGGCCATCCGCAGGGCCCCACCGGCTTGCGCTCGATCATCGAGCTGATCGAGGAGCTGGTGCTGCGCGGCGGCGGGGTCGGTCTCTTCTCCGGTTGTGCCGCCGGCGACTCCGGGATGGCGGTGGTGCTGCGGGTTTCGAGCAAGAAGTGAGCAATAGAGGCGCAGGCAAGGAGGGGTTGCATCGGCTCGTCGTACGACACAGGAGGAACATATGAAAATCACCCCATCGCTTCTGGCTTGCTTGCTGTTCCAGGCCGCCATCGCACAGGCCGAGTCCGGCGTAAGCGACGGCAGGATCGTCATCGGCCAGTCGGTCGGGCTCACCGGCCCGGTGGCCGCCGTGGCGCAGGACATCACGGCCGGATTCGCTGCCTATGTGCACCATGTCAACAAGCGCGGCGGCATCAACGGCCGGCAGTTGCAGCTGCAGACACTGGACGACGGCTTCGCCCCTGCGCGCAGCGGCGAGAATGGGCGCGTTCTGGAGAAGCAGGCGTTCCTCCTGGCGGCGCCCCTCGGCACGCCGCATACCGCGGAACTGATGAAGGCCACGGCGGCCGAGGGCATGCCGGTCATGTGTCCCTTCACCGGCGCCGAGCGCCTGCGCGCCGCCCACAACCGCCTGCTCTTTCATGTACGCGCCAGCTACAAGGAGGAGATCGCGAAGATGGTCGAGCAACTGACGACGCTTGGCATCAGGCGCATCGCGCTGTTCCATCAGAACGATTCCTTTGGCGAAGAGGGCCTCGAGCACCTGGATGGCGCATTGCGGCAGCATGGCCTGAAACTTGCGGCCCGTGCCACCTATGAACGCGGCAGCGTCGATGTGAGCGCTGCGGTGCAGACGCTGTCGGCGGCGGATCCGCAGGCGGTGGTGATGTTCGCCGTGACCCGGCCTGCAGCCGAGCTGGTCAGAAGGATGCAGGAGGCGGACCGCTATCCGCAGTTCCTGACGATTTCCACCAACGCCAACGACGATTTCATCAAGGCCCTCGGCGATCGCAAGCGCGGTGTCGGGAACACCCAGGTGGCGCCGTTTCCCTGGAACTCCTCGATGCCGCTGGTCAAGGAGTACCAGCAGGCGATGCGGGAAACCGGCAAGCAGCAGTTCTCCTTCAACAGCCTGGAGGCCTATCTGTGCGGCAAAGTGATCGGCGAGGGCCTGCGTCGTACCGCGCGACCGCTGACGCGGGCCCGCTTCATCGAAGTGCTCGAGTCGATGGGCCGTTTTGACTCAGGCGGGTTCGAGGTCGCCTACTCGCCCTCGAGCCATGCCGGTTCGCGCCATGTCGATCTGACGGTGATTGGCGGCAACGGCGGATTCATCCGCTGACCCGCGGCACAGGCGCATTCCACGATGGATAGTCAAATCGCATTGCTGCTGGCGCAGGACGGGGTGGTCAATGGGGCGATTTATGCTCTGCTGGCTTTGGCGCTGGTGCTGGTGTTTGCCGTGACGCGGGTGATATTCATACCGCAAGGCGAGTTTGTGGCTTACGGGGCGCTCACTCTGGCGGCTTTTCAGGCGGGCAAGACGCCTGGCACGGTCTGGCTCCTGCTTGGCGCCGGGGTGCTGGTTGCGCTCATTGACACGGTGATGGCTGTGCGCACGGGCAGCCTGAATCGCCTGAAGCGCATCGTGCTCTGGGACCTTGTTCTGCCGGTGGCGGTGGCCGGGCTCGTGTTGTGGCTGGAACCGGCCGGGCTGCCGCTGATGGTGCAAGTTGCGCTCTCGCTGGCCGTTGTGGTGCCGCTCGGGCCGATGATCTATCGTCTGGCCTACCAGCCGCTGGCGGAAGCCTCGGTGCTGGTGCTGCTGATCGTCTCGGTGGCGGTGCACCTGGCGCTGGTGGGGCTGGGGCTGCTCTTCTTCGGTGCCGAGGGCTCGCGCACCACGCCCTTCAGCGAAGCGCAGTTCGCCCTGGGTACGCTGACGGTCAACGGCCAGACGCTGTGGGTGCTGGGGGCGAGCGCCGTGCTGATTGTCGCCCTCTATGCATTTTTCGGGCGCACGCTGTATGGCAAGGCTTTGCGCGCCACCGCCATCAACCGGGTGGGCGCGCGCCTGATGGGCATCTCCACCACCATGGCCGGCCGGCTCTCCTTCACGCTCGCCGCCGGCATTGGCGCGCTATCGGGGATCCTGATTGCGCCGATCACCACGGTCTACTACGACACCGGCTTCCTGGTCGGATTGAAGGGCTTCGTCGCCGCCATCATTGCCGGGCTGGTGAGCTACCCGCTGGCCGCCGCCGGCGCGATCCTGGTCGGGCTGCTCGAAGCCTTCTCTTCCTTCTGGGCCAGCGCCTTCAAGGAAGTCATCGTGTTCACCCTGATCATTCCGGTCCTGGTGTGGCGCTCGCTGACAGCGCACCATGTGGAGGAAGAGGAATGAAACAGCGCATTCCTCTGCTGCTGTTCCTGGCCCTGATCGGCGTCGGTCCGGCGGTGTTGCCCGAGTTCCATGTCACATTGCTCAATTACATCGGCCTGTATTCCATTGTCGCGCTCGGCCTGGTGCTGCTCACCGGGGTGGGCGGGCTGACTTCCTTCGGCCAGGCGGCCTTTGTCGGGCTGGGCGCCTATGCCACGGGCTATCTGACCACCGCCCATGCCGTCTCGCCCTGGCTGACTTTGCTGGCCGGGCTGGCGGTGACCGCCGCCGTGGCGCTGGTGCTGGGCGTTCTCACCCTGCGCCTGTCCGGCCACTACCTGCCGCTGGGCACCATTGCCTGGGGCATCAGCCTGTATTTCCTGTTCGGCAACCTCGAGTTCCTCGGCGGCCACACCGGGCTCACCGGCATCCCGGTGCTCGAGCTGTTCGGCTGGAAGCTCGATACCGGGCGCGAGTTCTACTACCTCATCTGGCTGGTGCTGCTCGGCGCCGTCCTGGCCACGCAGAACCTGCTCGACTCGCGCGAGGGGCGCGCCATCCGGGCGCTCAAGGGCGGCGGCCTGATGGCCGAGGCGATGGGCGTCGACACCGCCCGCGTGAAGATCGTCATCTTCCTCATCGCCGCCTTGTTCGCCTGCGTCTCCGGCTGGCTGTATGCCCACCTGCAGCGCTTCGTGAACCCCACCCCGTTCGGGCTCGCCATCGGCATCGAGTACCTCTTCATGGCGGTGGTGGGCGGCGCCGCCCATGTCTGGGGCGCGCTGGTGGGCGCCGGGGTGATCACCGTGCTCAAGCAATGGCTGCAGGACCTGCTGCCCAAGATCTTCGGCCAGAGCGGCAACTTCGAGGTGATCTTCTTCGGCGTGCTCCTGGTGCTCGTGCTGCAGCGCGCCCGCGAAGGCATCTGGCCCTGGCTCAGGCGCCTGGTGCCGCTGCGCTCGGCGCAGCGCCACGTGGCCGCTGCCGAGCCGCTGCCGGCCCGCCAGATGCCGGCCCCGGGCACCGTGCTGCTGGAAGTGAAGGGCGCCCGCAAAGCGTTCGGCGGCCTGGTGGCCAACAACGACATGAATCTCAGCGTGAAGGCCGGCGAAGTGATGGCGCTGATCGGCCCCAACGGGGCGGGCAAGAGCACCATGTTCAACTGCATCTCGGGGGTCGACCCGGTCACCGCCGGCGAGATCCGGTTTCTGGGCGAGCGGGTCGATGCGCTGGCCTCGCGCCAGATCGCCCGGCGCGGCATGGGCCGCACCTTCCAGCACGTGCGCCTCTTGCCCACCATGAGCGTGCTGGAGAACGTCGCCCTCGGCGCCCACCTGCGCGGCGCCAAGGGTGTGCTGTCATCCTCGCTGCATCTGGAGCGCGCCGAGGAGGCGCGCCATTTGGCCGAGGCCAAGCGGCAGCTCGAGCGCGTCGGCCTGGGCGGCCACCTCTTCGAGGAGGCCGGCAGCCTGCCGCTCGGCCAGCAGCGCATCCTGGAGATCGCCCGCGCGCTCGCCGCCGACCCCTGCCTGCTGCTGCTCGACGAGCCGGCCGCCGGCCTGCGCTACCTGGAGAAGCAGGCCTTGGCCGAACTCCTGCGCCGCCTGCGCGCCCAGGGCATGGGCATCCTGCTGGTCGAGCACGACATGGACTTCGTCATGGGCCTGGCCGACCGCGTCGTGGTGATGGAGTTCGGCGAGAAGATCGCCGAGGGCCTGCCCGAGGAAGTGCAGAAGGATCCCGTCGTGCTCGAGGCCTATCTCGGGGGAGTCGAATAATGACGGCACCGATTCTCGAGATCCGCGATCTTTGCGTCTCCTACGGCAAGGTGGAAGCCTTGCACCACATCAACCTCAAGGTCGAGGCCGGCAAGATCGTCACGGTGATCGGCCCCAACGGCGCCGGCAAGACGACGCTGCTCTCGGCCATCATGGGCCTGCTGCCTTCCAAAGGCGAGATCGAATTCCAGGGCGAGGTGCAGCGCGACATCGAGGTCGAGCACCTGGTCGCCATGGGCATGACCCTGGTGCCGGAGAAGCGCGCCCTCTTCGGCGAGATGAGCGTCGAGGACAACCTGCTGCTGGGCGCCTTCCAGCGCTACCGCCATGGCGCGCGCGACCAGGCGCAGACCATGGCGCAGGTCTTCGCCACCTTCCCGCGCCTGAAGGAGCGCAGAAGCCAGCTCGCCGGCACGCTCTCCGGCGGCGAGCGCCAGATGCTGGCGGTGGGCCGCGCCCTGATGGCCAAACCGAAGCTCCTGATGCTCGACGAGCCGAGCCTGGGGCTCGCCCCCCTCATCGTGCGCGAGATCTTCCATATCATCGCGGATCTGAAACAGACCGGGGTGGCGATCCTGCTGGTCGAACAGAACGCCCGCGCGGCGCTGCAGATCGCCGACACCGGCTACGTGCTGGAGACCGGCAGCGTCGCCCTGGAGGGCGACAGCCGCCAACTCGCCGACGATCCGAGAGTCGTCGAGACGTATCTGGGGTTGGGCGGGATCCGCTACTGATGCGCCTGGAAGAAACGTGAGGAATGGCCCTCAGAAGGGGTAGGGCCATTCTTCTTCGGCGTTGCTGAAGAGCTCCGCGACGAGGCGGCGCAGCCATCTGTTTTTCGGGTCGTGGTGGGCGTTGCGGTGCCAATGCTGCTTCAGCTCGATGCGCGGGATCGGCAGCGGCGGTTCCATCACCTTGATGTTGGCGCCGGTCTTCGAGAAGAACAGGCCGATGGCGTGGGGCAGGGTCACCACCAGGTCGGTCTTGCCGATGACGGTCGGGATGCTCATGAAGTGCGGCGTCAGGAGGACGATGCGCCGGCTGATCTTGCGGCGCTCCAGGTACTTCTCGAAGATCTCCTGGCTGCGCCCCTCGGCCCGCACCACGGCGTGGCCGAGGGAGAGGAACTTCTCCAGGGTCAGCTTGCGGCCGCGGATCGGGTGATCGGCGCGCAGCAGGCAGGAGAAGCGGTGGGTGAACAGCCGCTGCTGGAAGAAGGCGCTCGACCGCAGGTCGGGAAAATAGCCGACGGCGAGGTCGACTTCGCCGCCCTCCATGGCTTGTTCCAGCCGCGCCGGCGGCAACGACACCGAGCGCACCCTGGCCTGCGGCGCCAGCCGCTGCAGGCTTTCCAGGATCTTGGGCAGGAACACCATCTCGCCGACGTCCGACAGGGCGAAGGTGAAGCGGGCCGTGGTGGTGGCCGGCGCGAAGGTCTTCTCCGGCAGCACTTCATCGGCGACGCGCGCCAGCACCTCCCGGGCGCCGGCCGCGAGGGTCTGCGCGCGCGGGGTCGGCGACATGCCGCGGGCGGTGCGCACGAAGAGCGGCTCGCCGAAGGCCTTGCGCAGCCGCGCCAGCGCCGCGCTCAGCGCCGGCTGGCTCATGCCGAGGGCCTGGGCGGCGCGGCCGACGCTGCCGGCGTCGTAGAGCGCGACCACCACCCGGAGCAGGTTCAGATCGAATTCTTTCATCATGCAATATTACCAAAACAAATAATGCAAATCGCCGCCGCGGGCTTGCCTGTGTGCCGAGCGATCCCGTCTAATGCCCCCACAAAAAACGCGGTCATGCCGCGACAAGGAGGAGCGATGATCGGAAGAGGAACCCCGGCGGCGTGCGCCGGCGGCTGGCTGCTCGCAGGATGGCTTGCGTTCGCCGCGCCGGCGCTGGCCGAGCTGACCGTGGCCCAGATCGCCCCGATGAGCGGGCCCATCGCCGAGGAGGGCAAGGCCTACAACCTCGGCATCCGCGTCGCCATCGAGGCGCAGAACGCCCGCGGCGGCCTGCACGGCCAGAAGCTCGCCCTCCGCACGCTGGACGACCAGTACAAGCCCGACCTTACGGTCGAACTGATCCGCAAGGAGGCGACCGGCAAGACCCTGGCCCTGCTGCTGCCGGTCGGCTCGCCGGCGATGACGCGGGTGCTCAAGGAGAAAGTGGTGGACGCGGCGCGTCTGCCGATCGTCGGGGTGATCCCCGGCGCGGAGCCGCTGCGCAACCCGCTCAACCCCTATGTCTTCCATGTCCGCGCCGGCGACCAGGACCAGTACCGGCGCATCGTCGAGCACGCCCTGACCATCGGCATGAAGCGGGTGGCGGTGGTGTATGCCGACATTCCCTTCGGCAAGGCCGGTTTGGCCGAGGTGGACCGGCTGCTCAAGGCCGCCGGCAGGGAGCTGGCCGTCTCGGCGGCCTTCCCGATCGGCGCCAGCATCGATTTCACGGCCGCCCTGGCGGCGCTGCAGCGCTCGGCGCCGGACGTCGTCGTCCTCATCAGCCCTGGGCAGCCTGCCGGCCAGTTCGTGCGCCAGTACCGGACCGCCGGGCTCGGCGCCCCCATCATGACTCTGTCTTACGGCCTGGCCGAGGCGATCTGCCGCATCGCCGGCGAGGAGCTGGCGCGCGGCGTCGGCATCGCCCAGGTGTTCCCCAATGCGGCCAGCCCGACGGTGCCGGTCTCGCGGCGCTTCCAGGAAGAGTTCCGCCGCTTCGGCGGCGCCGAGGGCGCCCCGACGCAAAGCCATTTCGAGGGCTACGTCACCACCCAGGTTCTGATCGAGGGACTGCGCCGCGCCGGCCCGGCGCCGACGCGGGACAAGCTGGTGCAGGCGCTCGATTCGCTGCGCGAGCTGGATGTCGGCGGCTTCATGGTGGACTTCTCGCCCACCCGCCACGCCGGTTCGCGCTTCGTCGACATCGGCATCATCAGCAACCGCTGCAAGCTGGTCTTCTGAAACCGCCCCGGCCAGGCGCCGCCGCCATTGAATTGAAGGAACAGGGTTTGACATGAATGCCGCAGATTTGCTGCTTCGGGGGGAGCCCGGGGCAGTCGCGATCATCGACGCGCAAGGCGCGCTCACCTACGCCGCGCTGCGCCAGCGGGTCGTCCGCGCCGCCAGCCTCTGGGCCGGCATGGGGGTCCGCCCGGGCGAACGCTGCATCGTCGGCCTGCCGGACGGCGCCGATTGGGTCGCCGCCTTCCTCGGCCTGATCTGGATGGGCGGCGTTCCCGTCGCCATCAGTCCGAGGACCGACATCGCCCCGATCCGCGAGCTGACCGACGACGCCGGCGCCATCGCCCTCCTGCTGGAAGACGAGACGGCGGCGGCCGTGGCGGACGCCCGCGCTCTCGGCCTCGGCGCCTGGCGCCGCCTGATGGAAGCCCGCGCCGAGGCGGCGCCGCTGCACGAGGCCCGGGCCGACGAGCCGGCCTTCTGGCTCTCCGCCGCCGGCACCACCGGCAGGCCGAAGGGCATCGTGCACGCTCACCGCGCTGCCGCCCGGGCCGACGTCTTCGCCCGCGAGGTCCTCGGCGCCACGCCGCGGGACCGTTTCTATTCCACCTCCAAGCTGTTCTTCGCCTATCCGCTGGCCAACGCCTTGTTCGCCGGCCTGCGCCTGGGGGCCAGCGTGGTGCTCAACGCCGAGTGGCCCAATCCGGAGCGGGTGGCGCAGCTGGTGGCGCAGCACCGGCCGTCGTTGTTCTTCAGCGTGCCGACGCTGTATCGGCGGCTGGTCGAGGCAAAAGCGTCCTACGCCGGCGTGCGCCGCGCCGTCTCCGCCGGCGAGGCCTGTCCGGCCGACGTTGCGGCGGCCTGGCGCGCGTTGACCGGCGTCCCGCTGGTGAACGGCTACGGCACGACGGAGACGCTGTCGCTGGTGCTCTATCGCACCGCGGAGATGGTCGGCGCCCGACCGACGCCGCTCACCCGGCTGAAGGTCGACGAAGAGGCGGGCGGCCGCGACGGGGCGGTGCGCCTGTGGTTCGAGCACCCGGCCGTCTCGCTCGGCTATTCGCGTGAAGTGACGCACGACAGCGCGCGCTTCGGCGAGAACGGCTTCTCGCCCGGCGACCTGTTCCGGCCGGCCGGGCCGGCGGCTGCCGATGGCTGGAGCTTCGCCGGCCGCACCGACCAGCTGCTCAAGGTCTATGGCCGCTGGGTGGACATCATCGCCCTGGAGCAGACGCTGACGAGCCGCCTGCGCGCATCGGTGCGGGAAGCCTGCATCGTGTCCTGCGGGGAAGAGGGCGAGGACACCCTGTCCCTGCATCTCTTCGTGGTGCCGGGCGAGGAGGGCGGTCCGGCGGCCCGGGCCGCCGCCGCCGCCGCGGTGGCCGAGCTGCCCGCCTATCAACGGCCGGCGCGCACTCATGTCATTGCCGAATTGCCGCGCACCGAGACGGGCAAGCTGCGCCGCGGCGCGCTCAAGGCGCTCGGCGCCTGAGCTTGCATCGACACCGCGTTGCGCGTAGCGTTGAAACGATGAAGCACACACTCAAGATCCGCATCGAATGGGGCGACTGCGACCCGGCCGCCATCACCTTCTACCCCAACTACTTCCGCTGGTTCGACCAGGGCACCTGGCGACTGTTCGAGGCCGCCGGCTTCTATCCCGGCGACCTGATCCGCGAGCGCGGCGTGTATATCCCGCTGGTGGATGCCGGCGCGCAATTCCGCCGCCCCGGCCACATGGGCGACGACCTGCTCCTCGAGAGCCGGGTCGCCGAATGGCGCGAGAAGATGTTCCTGGTCAAGCACACGGTGCGTTGCGGCGACGAGGTGCTGCTGGAGGGCTCCGAGCTGCGCGCCTGGGTGATCAGGCACCCGGACGACCCGCGCCGCTTCCAGCCGCTGCCGATTCCCGCCGAGCTGCGCCTGGCCCTGGACAAGTAGCGTCCTGCGATCCGCCCTTTCCCTTGCTGACACCGCCGTCCCGCGGAGACAGACTTTTCCATGCCGAACGGGTATCCTTGCGCTTTGTCCGGGAGCGGGTGCGGGCGTGAGGGTGTTGGGGCGTTTCCTGTCGAGTGCGGCCGTCATGCTGGCGCTCTTGCTGGCGGCCGGGCCATGCCGGGCCGCCGTCACCTTCTTCGAGTCCGATTTCCTCCTCAGCGGCGCCCCCTTGCCGCCGGAGGCCGGCGCGGCCTGGCAGCGACAGCCGCTGCCCGACGACTGGCGCAAGTCCCGGCCGCAGTTGACCGGCAGCGGCTGGTACCGCCTGCGGGCGGTGATCGATGTTCCTCCCCAGGCCGTCTACGCCCTCTATGTGCCGCGGGTTGGCGACCAGGTCGAGGTGTTCGTGAACGGCGTGCTGGTCGGCCGCACCGGCGGCGCCGGCGATCCGCCCGCCAGCACCTGGAAGCGGCCCCAGCTGTTCACCATCCCGCCGGCCCGGCTGGCGGCCGGCGACAACCTGATCCATCTCCGCGTCAGCGGCCGCAGCGGCAACCACAGCGGCCTGTCGCCGCTGCGCTTCGGCCTGGAGGAGGAGCTGCGCGGCGCCTACTGGACGCGCTTCGCCACCCAGACGGTCGGGCCGGTGGCGCTGGCGGCGGCGCTGGGCCTGATCGGCGTGTTCTTCCTGATCCTGTGGAGCCGCCGCCGGCAGGACCCCATGTATGCCCTGTTCGCCGTCGCCTCGCTGCTGTGGGCGGCGCGCAACGTCGTCGACCTGCTGTTCTACCAGGCCATCGCGCAGCCGCACTGGGAGATCTGGATGACGCTGCTCTACCAGGGCTTCGTCGCGCTGCTGTGCCTGTTCGCGCTGCGCTTCGTCGGCGTGCGCCTGGCCGCCTACGAGACGCTGCTGCGGGCCTCGCTGCCGGTCTCGCTGGCGGCCTACTACGGCCTGCTGCCCTATCTCTCGGCCCCCGCCTCGACCCGCCTTGGGCTGCTGTTCACGCTGGCGATGTCGCTGGTGCCGGCCGCCGCGGTGGGCCTTGCCGCGCTGCGCCGCCGCGAGCCGGGCACCGTCCTGATGGCGCTGGTGGGGCTGGTGGCGATCGGCTTCGGCGCCTACGACTGGTTCGGCTCCTTCCGCCCGGAGATGTTCGACAGCATCCGGCTGATGCCCTACCTGGCGCTGTTCTTCACCGCCACCGCGGGCTGGCTGCTGATCCACCGCTTCCTCGGCGCCTACGGCGATCTGGAGCGGCTCAACCTCGAGCTCGACCGCCGCGTCGCCGAGAAGAGCGCCGCGCTGATGGCGAACCTCGAGCAGCTCGACAAGGCGCGCGCCCGCGCCGAGGAGGCCAGCCGCGCCAAGTCGCGCTTCCTGGCCGCCGCCAGCCATGACCTGCGCCAGCCCCTGCACGCCCTCGGCCTGTTCGCCGCCTCGCTCAAGGGCGAGGTGAACCTGCCGCGCCCGCGCGAGCTGGTCGGCAAGATCAGCAGCTGCGTCGACGCCCTGGAGAAGATGTTCGGCGAACTGATGGACATCTCGCGCATCGACGCCGGCACGGTGTCCGTCGGCCCCTGCGATTTCCGGCTGCAGGACATGTTCGACCGCCTGGAGGCGGACTTCCTGCCGCTGGCCCGGGAGAAGGATCTGGTGTTGCGCCTGCGCCCGACCCGGGAGTGGGTGCACAGCGATCCGCTGATGTTCGAGCGGATCCTGCGCAACCTGGTCGCCAACGCCATCCGCTACACGGAACGGGGCCGCGTCCTGGTGGCCTGCCGCCGGCGCGGCGCGCGGCTGTGGATCCAGGTCTGGGACACCGGCATCGGCATCGCCGAGACCGATCGGGAGCGCGTCTTCGAAGAGTTCTACCAGGTCGGCAATCCAGAGCGCGACCGCAACAAGGGCATCGGCCTGGGCCTGTCCATCGTCCGTCGCCTGGCTGATCTGCTGGGCGAGCAGGTCGCCATGCGCTCGGAGCCGGGGCGCGGCTCGCTGTTCCAGTTCAGCGCGCCCCGGGCGGCGCCCGGAAGCGCCGCCCAGCCCGCCTCGCCGCCGGTGCTGCTGCAAAGCGCGCTGGAAGACGAACCGCCGCAGGTGGCGCTGCTCGAGGACGATTCCCTGGTGCGCGAGGCCATGGTCGCCCTGCTCGAGCGGCAGGGCTTGGAGGTGTTCGCCGGCACCGATGCCGAGGCGCTGCAGGCCAATCTTGCCGCCGCCGGAGCCCGGCCCGACCTGATCATCGCCGATTACCAGCTGCGCGGCGGCGAGAGCGGCGTGGCGGCCGCCCAGGCCCTGCGCCGCAGGTTCGGCGAGCGCATCCCGGTGATCCTGGTGACCGGCCAGACCTCCGACGAACGCCTCGGCGAAGCCATGGCCAGCGGCTTCCCGGTCCTGCGCAAGCCCGTCAAGGGCGGCAAGCTGCTGGCCCTCATTCGCTCGGTGCTGAACAGCGAAGCGACTGTCTCCGACTGATTTTCAGCGGGCAACCGAAGCCGCCAGTGCAGTCTTCTCTGCCGCTTCCGCCGGCGCCAGCGCCGGCTTCGAGGCGTACCAGTAGCCGGCGGCCATGAAGAGGCTGCCGGCCACCGCGTTGCCCAGCGTCACCCACAGCAGGTTGTGCGCCATGCCGGCGAGGCTGACCGCCTCGCCGTGCTCGGCGAGCAGCGCGATCGAGAACAGCGTCATGTTGGCGACGCTGTGCTCGTAGCCGCTGGCGATGAAGGCGAACAGGCACCAGAAGATGACGCCGAGCTTGGCGGCGTCGCTGCTGGTGCGCGCCGCCATCCAGATGGCCAGGCAGACCAGCCAGTTGCAGAGGATGGCGCGGGCGAAGAGCTCCATGGCCGGCGCGTTCATCTTGGCCGCCGCCGCCTTCTGCAGCAGGGGCGCGCCGTCGGAGAGCAGCGCGCCGCCGCCGCCGGCGACGAAGAGCCAGGCCAGCGCCGCGGCGCCGGCCAGGTTGCCGAGCCAGGACAGCGTCCAGCTGGCGGCCAGATCCGCCGTCGTGACGCGCCGGCGCAGCCGGCCGATGGTCATGAACATGGTGTGGCCGGTGAACAGGTCCGAGCCGGCGACGATCACCAGGGTCAGGGCGATGCCGAAGGAGGCGCCCATCACCAGCCGCCGCAGCGACGGATCGAGCGTGGCGCCGACGCTGAAGATGAGGATGATGCCCAGCCCGACATAGGCTCCGGCCATCATGGCGCTGACCAGGAAGGGCAGCGGGTGCTTGCGGATCACCGCGGCCTTCTTCTCGGCGACGGCGGCGAAATTGTCCAGCGTTTCGAGGTACATGTTTGCGCTCCTAGCCCAGGTTGAGGAAGACCACGCCCTTGTCCACCCGCACGCGGTACTTGTGCGTGCAGCCTTCGTCCGGCGCCTGCGCCTTGCCGCTGTCGAGGTGGATGGTCATGCCGTGCAGCGGGCAGGCGACGCGGCGGTCGAAGACGATGCCCTGCGAGAGCTGGCCGCCCTTGTGCGGGCAGCGGTCATCGACGGCGAAGACTTCGTCCTCGTCTTTGCGGAACACGGCGATTTCTGCCTTCTCCGACTTCACAACCTTCGCGCCGAGGCGCGGGATGTCCTCAA
>JADLGU010000321.1 GCA_020849155.1 Rhodocyclaceae bacterium
ATGCTGGCCCTCGCCCTGTGGCTCAAGCGCAACGGCTTCCGCCTCGACCAGGTGCAGACCTTCCTGCCGACGCCGCTGGCGCTCGCCACCGCCATGTACCACACCGAGAAGAACCCCCTGCGCAAGGTGACGCGGGAGGCGGAGGGCATCGAAGTGGTGCGCGGCGGCCGCCAGCGCCGGCTGCACAAGGCCTTCCTGCGCTATCACGACCCGGAGAACTGGCCGCTGCTGCGCGAAGCGCTGAGGCGCATGGGCCGCGCCGACCTGATCGGCAACGGCCACCGCCATCTCATCCCGTCCTTCCAGCCCGCCGGAACGGGAAAAACCGCGGCCCAACCGGCCCGGCGAAGCCCGAAACCCGCCCCAAACCGCCCGGCCGGCCCTTTGAGAAGAAAGCGGTAAAGGTTTCGAGAATCGCGTCGTTAACCATTGAAGTCGTTGCATAATTCACAGACAGCGCCTTGTAATACGTTATCATCTTCCCGGCACGGCACTCTCTGACCAACGTGAGCGAAACCCAAGAAAACAAACCGGCTTCCGGCAAGGCAACGCTGCACTTGGGCGAGAGCCTGCCCGAGGATCGGTTGCACCACGACCCGCTGCTCGACTGCCTGGTCGAGCTGACGCGCATCCACGGCCGCCCCAGCACCCGCGCCGCCCTCTCGGCCGGCCTGCCGCTGCCGCGCATCGGCCTGACCCCCTCCCTCTTCCACCGTGCCGCCGCCCGCGCCGGCTTCGCCAGCAAGGTGGTGCGCCGGCCCCTGGAGAAGATCGAGCCGGCGCTGCTGCCGGCCATCCTGCTGCTGGAAGGCAACCAGGCCTGCCTGCTGACGGGCTGGCAGGGCGAGGGCGACAATGCCACGGCCCAGGTGCTGTTCCCCGAGTCGGGCCAGGGCGCCGTCAGCCTGCCGCGCGCAGAGATCGCGCGCCGCTACGCCGGCATCGCCATCTTCGCCCGGCCGCGCTTCCGCTTCGACCAGCGCACGCCGCAGGTCGGCGAAATCGCCCAGCGCCACTGGTTCTGGGGCGCCTTCCTGGAGCAGCTGCCGGTCTACCGCGACGTGCTGATGGCCGCCGCCATCATCAACGTCCTGGCCCTGGCGATGCCGCTGTTCACCATGAACGTGTACGACCGGGTGGTGCCCAACTTCGCCGTCGAGACGCTGTGGATGATGGCCGCCGGCATCCTGCTGGTGCTGGGCGTGGACTACGCCCTGCGCCTGCTGCGCGGCCATTTCGTGGACCTCGCCGGCGCCCGCATCGACCACCAGCTCTCGGCCCTGATCATGGAGCGGGTGCTGGGCATGCGGATGGCCGACCGGCCGGCCTCGGTCGGCTCCTTCGCCGCCACCCTGCGCTCCTTCGAGTCGGTGCGAGACTTCATCGCCTCGGCCACCGTCACGGCGCTGATCGACTTTCCCTTCGCCATCCTGTTCCTGCTGGCCATGGCCTGGATCTCCTGGCCGCTGGTCTTCGTGCCGATCCTGGGCGGCATCGCCATGCTGGTCTACAGCTACGTCATCCAGCACAAGATGCAGGAGCTCTCGGAGACCACCTACCGCGCCTCGGCCCTGCGCAATGCCACCCTGATCGAAAGCCTCACCGCCCTGGAGACCATCAAGGCCCACGGCGCCGAAGGGCAGATGCAGGCCAAGTGGGAGAAGACCGCCGCCTTCCTGGCCCGCGTCAGCGGCGAGCTGCGGCTGCTCTCCTCCTCGGTGATGAACGGCGCCAACACCCTGCAGCAGTTCGTCAACCTCGCCGCGGTGGTGGCCGGGGTGTACCTGATCCACATCGGCTGGCTGACCATGGGCGGGCTGATCGCCTGCACCATGCTGGCCGGCCGCGCCATGCAGCCGATGGCCCAGCTGGTGGCGCTGATGATGCAGTACCAGAACGCCCGCCTGGCGCTGAAGTCGCTCGAGGAGACCATGCAGCGCCCGACCGAGCGCGCCAACGAGTCGGCCTTCATCCACCGCACCGAGATCCGCGGCGAGATCGAGTTCCGCGACGTCAGCTTCGGCTACGCCAAGGACACCGAGCCGGTGCTGAAGAACGCCTCCTTGCGGATCCGCCCCGGCGAGCACGTGGTGGTGCTGGGCCGCGTCGGCTCCGGCAAGACCACCCTGCAGAAGCTGATCCTCGGCCTCTACGCGCCGACCTCCGGCGCGGTGTACATCGACGGCGTCGACCTGCGCCAGCTCGACCCCGCCGACGTGCGCCGCAACATCGGCTACGTCGGCCAGGACACCCTGCTGTTCTACGGCAGCCTGCGCGACAACATCGCCATCGGTGCGCCCTACGCCGACGACCAGACCGTCATCGAGGCGGCCGAGATGGGCGGCCTGGCCGAGTTCGTGAACCGCCACCCGCAGGGCTTCGACATGCTGATCGGCGAGCGCGGCGAGTCGATCTCCGGCGGCCAGCGCCAGGGCGTGGCGATGGCCCGCGCGGTGCTGCTCGACCCGCCGATCCTGCTGCTCGACGAGCCGACCAGCTCGATGGACTTCAGCTCCGAGGAGCAGCTGAAGGAACGGCTGCGCCGCTTCACCGAGCACAAGACCATGGTCATCGTCACCCACCGCCTGAGCCTGCTCAACCTGGCCCACCGCATCGTGGTGCTCGACGCCGGCCGGGTGGTGGCCGACGGGCCGCGCGACCAGGTGATCGCCGACCTGCAGTCTGGCAAGGTCGGAAAGGCGGTGGCATGAGCGCCCCGCACGGCCGCCCGAAGGGGCGCCAGCCAAGACCCGGGGCCGCGCACCCCAGGAGTACTTCTTCAGGGCAGCTTCGCTTGCCCTTCAGGGCGCAGCGGCGAACCGTCGCCGCCACCTCGCTCGGCGAGGGGGCGGGGGGGAGGACAGTCCAATGAACCCGCAGCCCTGGCTGAAGCGCGCCGAAAAGGTGCAAGGCTGGCTGGAGGCGGTGCGCCTGAAGGCCCAGCCGCATGTCGACCGCTGGCTGGAATCCTGGCGCGCCGAGAAGGAGCGGCCCGAGCCCGACTTCGTCGCCGACGCCGACCTCTACATGATCCAGCAGGAGCCGCTGCGCGCCCGCGTGCTGCTGAAGAGCGGCATCGTGGTCCTCTCGATCTTCATCATCTGGGCCGCCGTTGCCCAGATCGACGAGATCACCCGCGGCGAGGGCAAGGTCATCCCCTCGCGCCAGCTGCAGGTGCTGCAGAGCCTGGACGGCGGCATCGTCGCCGAGATCGCCGTGCAGGAGGGCCAGGTGGTCGAGGCCGGCCAGACGCTGCTGAAGATCGACCCGACCCGCTTCGTCTCCTCGGTGCGCGAGAACCGCGCCCAGTATCTTTCCCTCCTGGCCAAGGCGGCCCGGCTGCGGGCCCTGGCCGAGGGCAAGCCCTTCGAGCCGCCGCCCGAGGCGCTCAAGGACGATCCGAAAACCGTCGAGGAGGAACGCCGCCTCCACGAGGCCCGCACCGCCGAGCTGGACGGCCAGGTCTCCATCTCGCGCCAGCAGCTGGCGCAGAAGCAGCAGGAGCTCAACGAGGCCGCCTCCCGGCGCACCCAGGCGGCGCAGGCCTACGAGCTGACCGCCAAGGAGCTGTCGGTGACCAAACCGCTGCTCAGCTCCGGCGCCGTCTCCGAGGTGGAACTGCTGCGCCTGGAGCGCGACGTGTCGCGCTTCCGCGGCGAGCGCGACCAGGCCTCGGCGCAGATCGCCCGCTCCCAGGCCGCCATCGCCGAGGCGACGCGCAAGGTGCAGGAAGTCGAGCTCAACTTCCGCAACGAGGCGCGCAAGGAACTGGCCGAGACCCAGGGCAAGCTCAACGCCCTCTCCGAAGGCAACGTCGGCCTGGCCGACAAGGTCAAGCATTCCGACATCCGCTCGCCGGTGCGCGGCACGGTCAAGCGCCTGCTCACCAACACCGTCGGCGGCG
>JADLGU010000322.1 GCA_020849155.1 Rhodocyclaceae bacterium
CAACCTGCTGCTCGGCGCCGTCGGCGTGCTGCAGTTCGAGATCGTCGCCCAGCGCCTCGCCACCGAGTACAAGGTCGACGCCCTCTACGACGCTGCCAGCATCTCGACGGCACGCTGGCTCACCTACCCCGACGAAGCGACGCGGCGCGACTTCGAGCGCGAGCAGGCCGCCGCGCTCGCCAGCGACGTCGACGGCAACCCGGTCTTCCTCGCCACCAACAAGTACAACCTGCAGGTCACGATGGAGCGCTGGCCGAAGGTTGGCTTCCACACCACGCGCGAGCACGGCCAGCGCCTGTGATTCCCCCTCTCCCCGGGACCGGGGAGAGGGCCAGGGTGAGGGGCGAATTCCGACAAAAGTCAGTCCCCGCAACACGGCGGCAACCTGCTGCCTGCCCCGCCACGAAAAATCACGTACTTGTAAATTCTAAGTAGTAGCTTTAGTATTTACACCATGAACGACCGCCACCTAACTGCCTTCGTCGCCACCCTCCTGCGCCACTTTCCCTGCGTGGCGGTGGTCGGCGCGCGCCAATCCGGCAAGACGACGCTGCTGGGCATGCTGCCGGGCGAGTGGCGCCGCTTCGACATGGAAAGCGCGGCGGACCGCCAGCAGGCGCTGGCCGATCCCGATCTGTTCCTGCGCCTCCATGCCGGCGGCGTGATCCTCGACGAGGCGCAACTCGCTCCCGCGTTGTTCCCGGCCCTGCGCGTGGCCATCGACCGGGATCGTGCGGCGAAGGGGCGTTTCGTGCTCTCCGGGTCGAGCTCGCCGGAACTCACGAAAAGCATCGCCGAGACGCTGGCCGGGCGCATCGGCCTGGCGGAGTTGTCGCCGTTGACGCCGGCCGAAGCCTGGCGCCTGCCTCCGTCGAAGCTGTATGGCCTGCTGGCCAAAGGCGCGCCGGCGGAAGACATCCTGAAGGCGGGCGAGCCACGCCTGTCGTTGCGCCAACTACTTGAATCCTGGTTCCATGGCGGCTATCCGGAACCCTGGCTGTCCGGCGACGAGGAATTCCGCCGGCTGTGGCACCGCAATTACCTCGACACCTGGCTGCTGCGCGACATCGCCGCGCTGTTCCCGAATCTCAACCGCGACCGCTACCGCCAGTTCATCCAGCTGCTGAGCCACCTCTCGGGCAGCATCCTCAACAATGCGGAGATCGCCCGCACGCTCGGCGTCTCGGAGCCGACGGTACGCGACTGGCTGGCGATCGCGCACGGCACCTTCCTGTGGCGGCAGGTGCCGGCCTGGGACCGCTCGCCGCACAAGCAGCTCGTCCGCCACCCCAAGGGCTACCTGCGCGATTCCGGCCTGCTGCACCGCCTGCTGCAGGTGACGGACGCCGATGCGCTGGCGACGCACCCGATGAACGGCCGCTCGTGGGAAGGCATGGTGGTGGAAACCCTGCTGCGCGGCTTCGGCAACGCCGGCCTCCGCATGAACCCCTTCCACTACCGCACCCGCGGCGGCGCGGAAATCGACCTCATCCTCGACGGCGAGGCCGGCATCCTGCCCGTGGAGATCAAGCTCGGCGGGCAGGCCGACCCACGCAGCTTGCGTGCCCTGCAGGAATTCGTCGACGCACACGACTGCCGCCTCGGCTTGGTGATTGACAACGGCGAGAAGCCGCGCCGCCTCGACGAGCGGATCGTTTCGCTGCCGGCGGCCTCGCTCTGAGGCTGAGCATAAAAGTCAGCCCTCGCGGCACGGCACTGGGCCGAATCGCGGCGCATAATGGCCGCGCCCCTTCACGGAACCCGAACCATAAAACAAGCCATCAGCTTCATCACCCTCGGCGTGCGCGACCTGGCCCGCAGCCGCGCCTTCTATGCAGCGCTGGGCTGGCGGGAATCCTCGGGAAGCCAGCCGGCCGTGGCGTTCTTCCAGGCCGGCAGCGTTGCCTTCGCCCTGTTTGCGCGCGAATCGCTCGCCGAGGACGCGAACGTCCCGTCGAGCGGTTCCGGCTTCGCCGGCTTCACGCTCGCCCACAACGTCGCGTCGGAAGAAGCCGTCGTCGCGACCCTGCGCGAAGCCGTCGCCGCCGGCGGCCGCCTGGTGCGCGAAGGCGAGAAGGCGCCCTGGGGCGGATTCCGCGGCTACTTCGCCGACCCCGACGGCTTCCTCTGGGAAGTCTGCTTCAATCCCTTCTTCCCGCTGGACGAGGATGGATTTGTCCGGCTGCCGGCGTAGGGTCCGTGCAGTTTTCGGGGCAGGAATAGTCAGTCTCCTCAACACGGCAATTCCGCCGCCAGCTGTTCTCGAATGAGCTACGAACGTAGCAAGTTTGAGAACGGCCGGGACTAGCCTTGATCATTCAACAGAAATGCGCGATGATTGCGTCGCATTTGCAACGCAAGGAGCCTGCCGATGAAAACCGCCACCCTCCCCTCGCTGCGCGTCGCGCCGGAATTGCGCCAGGCGGCCGAAGCCGTATTGCAGGAAGGCGAGACCCTGTCCGGCTTCGTCGAAGAATCGGTGCGACGGCAGATCGAATTCCGCCATGCCCAGCAGACCTTCATCGCCCGCGGCCTAGCCTCCGGTGAGGCGGCGAAGAAATCGGGCAAGTATGTTTCCGCCGAAGCGGTGCTGGAGAAACTCGGGAAAAGGCTGGATCAGGCGCGGAAAGCAACGCCGAAAGCCGCACGTACCGCCCGGAAGAAATGAAATACCGGGTTCGCTTCACGCCCGAGGCGGAAGACGACCTGCTGCGGCTGTTCGATCACCTGGCCGAACAGGACCTGCCCGCTGCCGTGCGCGCCCAGGCGGCGATCGCCAAGAGCTTGGCCTTCCTGGAACTATTCCCCTTCTCCTGCCGCAAAGCCCAAGGCGGGCCGCCCAACCCCCTCTTGCGCGAGATGATCATTCCATTCGGCAATGCCGGCTATGTGGCGCTGTTCGAGATCGAAGACCCGAGCACGGTCACCATCCTCGCCGTGCGGCATCAGCGTGAAGAGGATTACCACTGAATTGTGCGTTCGCCGACTGCGCCGGTGATTGCACTGAGAAAAGTCAGTCCCTGCAATACGGCGGCCACCCCATCGGCATAGCAGTAGAATAGGCACCAAGACCCAACTGGACAACCATCTCCCAGGCAGGTACGTTTAAGCGCATCGCTCCGCTGGTTTGAGGAGGACAGTCATGATCTGGGTAACCGAAGCCAAGGCATTGCCGGAGTTCCGCCTCCGGGTCCGCTTCTCCGACGGCACGGAGGGCGAAATCGATCTCAAGGATTTCATCGCAAGGGATGTGCGTCCGGTCGTGACCGCCTTGCGCGATCCACTTGTGTTCTCTGCGCTGCGAGTGGATATGGACACCGTCGTCTGGGACAACGGCTTCGACCTCGCACCGGAGTTTCTGCACGCACAGGCAAAAGCTCACGCACCGGCATAAGTTGTGGCCGACAAATCAACGATGCCGCATCAGATCGAGCCTCATCATGATCGGCAAACCTCCATCGCACGCGGAATTGCTTCCGGAGAGGCGGCACGGAAATCAGGTACATACATTTCTGTAGACGCTGTTCTTAAGAAACTCGCCAAACGACTTAACCAGGCACGCTCGAATCAGTCGAAAGCCGCAAAATTAATCCGTAGGAAATAAATTCTACTCGTGTACATTTGGTACAAATCCAGGTACTGCAACTAGCTGCCAGCATGGAGAGATACGCCCCCCCTTGGCCTGAAAATCCAGAGTTGGATCGGATCACTCGCCTCATTGCCAACTCGCCAGAAATAGAACGCAGGATTTTTCTCAAGCGTCAGCACTATCCTCGATTCCTATACAAATATCGCTCGTTCGACCCCAAATCCTCTGAATCAATTAGACAACTTACAGACATCTTGGTTTGGTCACGCTTGTGGCTAAGCTCCCCAGTCGCCTTCAATGATCCTTTCGATATGAGTGCGAAGGTGATATCCGAGGGAAACGTAAAGGGCAAGCGGGAAAGGCTAATGACATTAGCGAAGAGGCACGGTCATAACTGGTCGTGGAAACAACGACAGAATGAAGTCACAAAGATGATGGTTCGCACAGACGAGGATTGGGCCAGAATCGCCAAGGATGCTTTTTCGAAAAATATTGAACAGTCAGGCGTATGCTCATTCACCGAGGATCCTCGCAGCATTCTCATGTGGAGCCACTATGCAAACCATCATCAAGGCTTGTGCCTTCAGTTCGAGATCGCCCAAGATCCTGGAACATTGCTTCGTGCCGTCAATGTTGAATACAACGACCAGTACCCTGTTCTAAATTGGATGGAGGAGACCGCCGAACAGATCACACCAGCCATGCTAAGGAAACATCCAAATTGGGCTTACGAGGCAGAACATCGAATTGTCGTTCCCGGTGGCGCGAACAGCTATTTGCTATTCCCCGCCAAGGCATTAAGGGCAGTCATTCTGGGATGCCGCGCTAATGAACATGTAGTCGAGGCTATAAATAACTTGCTTCAAGAAAGAAATGCTAAAGGATTACCTGCTCTACGCATGTACTTTGCGACAAAGCATGACTCCCTATACAAATTAAGATTAATGGGAGCTCCTACGTTCTTGAAATAGCTCCTTAGATTTAAGAACCGTTCTTCCTCTCCAACCCATACCGCGTCAGCTTCGCCCGCAGCCCCACCCGCGATAATCCCAGCTCGTCCGCCACGCGCGTCTTGTTCCAGCGGTGGCGCACCATGGCTTCCTTGAGGACGCGCGCTTCGAGCATTTCCAGGCGGTCCTTGAGCGAGCCGTTGATGCCGGAGAGCATGCGCAGCTCGGGTTCCTCCTCGACGCTGGCGGCCTGGACTACGCGGCTGTTGAGGTACTCGGCGCCGAGCCAGTCGGAATCGCTGAGCGCCAGCATGCGATTGATCTCGTTCTGCAGCTCGCGCACGTTGCCCGGCCAGCGGTAGGCGGTGAGGCAGTCCATCGCCTCCTGCGTGAAGCCCTTCACCGGCTTGCCGAGCGCGACGGTGGCCTTGTCGAG
>JADLGU010000323.1 GCA_020849155.1 Rhodocyclaceae bacterium
CGTTGGGAGCATGCAGGCTCACGGCGAGCGCGACCGGGCACTCGTCGCGCAGCCGATCCATCATCGGAACGATCCCGACCGTGGAGACGGTGACCCGCCGGCGCGACAGGCCGTAGGCGTTGTCGTCGAGCATCAGGCGCAGGGCCGCCAGCACGTTCTCGTAGTTGGCCAGCGGCTCGCCCATGCCCATCAGCACCACGTTGCTGATGACGCGCTCGCGGCAAAAGTCGGTCTCCGCGGCACGGCGATCCCCTGCGCTGCCAGGGGCGCGGAAATCCCCCAGGGCGCGCTTGGCCCACCACAACTGGCCGACGATCTCGCCGGTGGACAGATTGCGGTTGAAGCCCTGCTTGCCGGTCGAGCAGAAGGCGCAGTCGAGGGCGCAGCCGGCCTGGGTGGAGATGCACAGCGTGCCCCGGTTCTCCTCGGGGATGAAGACGCATTCGACGGCATTGCCGTGGCCGACATCGAGCAGCCACTTGCGGGTGCCGTCGGCGGCGGTGGCGTCGCCCAGCAGCTGCGGCAGGCGCACCTCGGCCCGCTCCGCCAGCTTGGCGCGCAGGCCCTTCGCCACGTCCGTCATGCGCTCGAAATCGTCCTCCCCGAACTGATGTACCCAGTGCAGCAGCTGGCGGGCGCGAAAGGGCTTCTCGCCCAGCTCGGCGAGCCAGGCGGCGAGGCCGTCGGCATCCAGGTCGAGGAGGTTGACCTTCATCAGCGCGGGCAGAGCTCCGAGGCGGCGAAGAAGTAGGCGATCTCGACGGCGGCGGTCTCCGGCGCGTCGGAGCCATGCACGGCATTGGCATCGATGCTCGCGGCGAAGTCGGCGCGGATGGTGCCGGCGGCAGCCTTCTTCGGATCGGTCGCGCCCATCAGGTCGCGATTCTTGGCGATGGCGCCTTCGCCCTCCAGCACCTGGATCATCACCGGGCCGGAAGTCATGAACTCGACCAGGTCCTTGAAGAAGGGGCGCTCGCGATGCACGGCATAGAAGCCCTCGGCTTCCTTGCGCGACAGGTGCTTCATTTTCGCCGCCACGATCTTCAGGCCGTTGGTCTCGAAGCGCGAATAGATCTTGCCGATCACGTTCTTCGCCACGGCATCCGGTTTGACGATCGACAGGGTACGTTCAACAGCCATTTAATGCTCCACAATCAAGGGGTTGAAAAATGCTTCGGAAATTTCGTTTAACGCATTATTTTATCAGCAAAAAACAGGCCTGTCCCGAGGCGGTGAAGCGGCCGGGCCGCGGTTGCGGCAATCGGTTTCCGGCGTCATCCGGCTGCGCGCCTCGGACGTTTGACAGGCATCCGCCACCACCTTCTCCCCGCATGTGCGCCCTTCTGCAACATGTTCTGGCCTGGCTGCTGCTGTCCGCCGCCCTGGCGACCCCGGCTGCCGAGAGCGACCCTCCGGGCCGGGTCGGCCGCATCAGCCTGGCCGAGGAAGGCACCCTGCTGCGCTTCGGCGACAACACGGTCGGAGGCGTTGCGGCCCTGAACTGGCCGCTGACGAGCGGCGCCTGGATCGAAACCTCGGGGCGGGCGCGCAGCGAGGCCCGCATTGGCTCGACGGCCCTGCGCCTGGACGCCGGCACGGTGCTGGAGCTGGTCGAGCTCAGCGATGAGCGCATCTGGCTGCGGCTGCAGCGCGGCACCCTGCTGCTGACCGTGAGCAATCCCGAGCATGCCGCGGAACTGGCAATCGACACGCCCGAAGCGCGGCTGCGATTCGGTGAGACCGGTCGCTACCGGGCCGATGCGATCGGCGGCACCACCGCGTTCGCGGCCTACCGCGGACTGGCCCGCATCGAGGCTTACGAGCTGAGCGTGCGCGGCGGAGAACGGGTCCTGCTGCTGGGCGGGACCGAGCGGCGCTATGTGCTGGGCCGGGCCATGACCGACGAATTCGCCAGTTGGGACGCGGCCCGCGAGGAAGCCCATGCGCCCAGCCGCCATGTCTCTCCGGAAATGACCGGCCAGGAAACGCTCGACCGCCATGGCCAATGGCAGGAGACGGCGGAATACGGCCCGGCCTGGTTTCCTGCCAGTGTGGCAGCAGGCTGGGCGCCCTATCGCAGCGGCCGCTGGGCCTGGCTGCCGCCCTGGGGATGGACCTGGATCGACTCCGCGCCATGGGGCTTCGCCCCGTTCCACTATGGCCGCTGGACCTTGGTCGGCGGCCGCTGGGCCTGGATCCCGGGCACCTATGTGCCGCGCCCCGTCTATGCCCCAGCCCTCGTCGCCTGGGTTGGCCAGCCGGGTTGGCAAGTTGGCATGGCCTTCGGCGCCACGCCGGCGGCGGGATGGTACCCGCTGGCGCCGCGCGAGGCTTATCACCCCCACTACCGTTCCAGTCCGCGACACCTGCACATGGTCAATTCCGGCCAGCCGGTTCAGTCGAACACCCCGCCATCGTCCGGACCGGATCATCGCTTCGGCCACCGGCATCGCCATCTCGCGGTTACCGAGGCGCCGGTCAAGACGCAGGCCCCGGCTGTGCCCGAGGCGCGCCTGGCCGCCCCGGCGAATGCGATCCTGTCACCGCAGAAAGGGCTCATCCATGCCGAGACGCCGCCGCAGCCGGTCCCGCCGAAAAGACACGAGTGGCCTGCCGCCGCGGAACCTCGAATCACCGCAGGGCAGATGACCGCTCGGCCAGCGCGCCCGGAACCCGGCAGAATGGCGGGCGCGATGGCCAGCCACCCCCACGAACCCGAGGCTGCCCACGGAATGCCGAAGGAAGTCAGGCGCAGCCGCGAGGCGGGACCGAGGGAATCGAACCCCAAGCAGCTCCACGCCGACCGCTGAGCCGGACCGGACAGGTTTACTTGATCAGCGTGACGGGAACGCCGGCCCGACCGGACACATCGCTTGCCACCGAGCCCAGCAACAGATGGCTCAGGGCGCTGCGGCCCTGGGTGCCCATGACGATGCCGCTGACGGCATGCTCTTGGGCGAAGCGGATGATGGTGTCGGCGATATGGCCCACTGCCACATGCCAGTGGTACTTTACGCCGGCCGCATCGAGCTTTTCGCGCGCCGATTTCAGGGCCTGCAGCCCTTCCTCGCGGTGGTAGGCTTCGACATCCTCGGCGGAAACGAACATGCGGGCGTGCCCGGAATCGACCGGTATCTGGACATTCAACAGATGCAGTTCCATCGGCCCCTCGGCCGCAAGCGCGCCGATCAGATGATCGATGACGCGATCGGAATTGGTCGAGCCGTCGACCGGCACCAGCAGCTTAGGCATCGCTTCGCTCCTTATCGGTCTGATCCGAGGCAATCTCCAGCAGCGGCTTGGGCGGCGCCGCACGGCGCGCCAGCCAGGTGCCGACCGCCACCACCAGCAGCGCGCCGGTCGTCGCGGACACGTACTTGAGCCAGCCCGGCTGGCCTTCCAGGTAAGGCTTCAGCGCCGCGTCGCCCAGCAGCATGTCGCCGGCGATCCAGCCGAGCAGCGCCCCGCCGAAGGTGATCACGATGGGCAGGCGGTCCATCAGGCGCAGCACGAACTGGCTGCCCCAGACCACGATCGGGATGCTGACCAGGATGCCGAAGACGACCAGGGTGAGATCGCCCTTGGCGGCGGCGGCCACGGCGATGACGTTGTCCAGGCTCATCACCGCATCGGCGATGATGATGGTGCGGATCGCTCCCATCAGGTGGGTGCTGCCCTCGATCTTGCCGTGCGCGCCGTCGTCTTCCGGCTGGAGCAGCTTGACGCCAATCCACAACAGCAGCGCGCCACCGACGATCTTCAGGAAGGGTATCGCCAGCAGCTGCAGGGCGAAGAAGATCAGGATCACCCGCAACGCGATCGCCCCGACCACGCCCCAGAAGATGCCCAGCTTGCGCTGCGCCTCCGGCAGACGCCGGCAGGCCAGGGCGATCACGATGGCGTTGTCGCCGCCGAGCAGGATGTCGATGACGATGATCTGCAAGACAGAGACCCAGAAGGTGTGGTCGAGTGCGAATTCGGGCATGGGCCGGAGCTTAACCGAAAAAAAGCCCGGCCGTCGCCGGGCTCGAATAAGGACTAGCCAGGATCATAGGGTCATTGGATGACGACCATGCCGAGCTGTTGCGGCAACCAGAGCGACAGCGGCGGCCAGTAGGTGACAATGACCAGGAAAACCAGCCTGGTGAGCAG
>JADLGU010000324.1 GCA_020849155.1 Rhodocyclaceae bacterium
GCCACCTCGTTGAAGGCGATGTTCTGCGCCGAGAGCTTCGGCGTCGAGGCGATCACCAGGGCATGGCGGATGCGCTCCGGGTACTCCAGCGTCCACTGCATGGCCTGCATGCCGCCCAGGCTGCCGCCGATCACCGCCGCCCAGCTGTCGATGCCGAGCCGATCGGCCAGCCGCGCCTGCGCCGCCACCCAGTCCTCCACCGTCACCACCGGGAAATCGGCGCCCCAGGGCCGGCCGCTGGCCGGATTGAGTGACATCGGCCCGGTCGAGCCGAAGCAGCCGCCGAGGTTGTTCACGCCGACGACGAAGAACTTGCGCGTGTCGAGCGGCTTGCCCGGGCCGATCAGGTTGTCCCACCAGCCGAGGTTCTTCGGGCTGCCGGCATGCCAGCCGGCGACATGGTGGTTGCCGGAGAGGGCGTGGCAGACCAGCACGGCATTGGAGCGCGCCGCGTTCAGCTCGCCGTAGGTCTCGTAGACCAGCTCGAAGGCCGGCAGCACCGCGCCGCCGGACAGAGTAAGCGGCGCGTCGAAACGGGCGCGCTGCGGCGCCACTTCCCCCACGCTGTTGGTCGATGTGTCCATGCAATAAAAAAACCCAGCCGGCTAAGCGCTGGACTGGGTCGCCCTCGCTTTAGCCGTATTTGTTAAGCGCCCGCAAGCTGACGGTCAAATCGGCGCTATGGGTGGAAGTTACCTTGGCCGGCGGCCGCTGTCAAATCGCGTTGATGCGCTCCAGCTGCTGGCGCAGCCTGGCCGAGTCGTCGGTGTTCAGGAGCCGGATCAGATCAGGAAGGCCCTTACCGATCCGAAAAGTCTGTCTCCACAGCACGGCAATTGGGTGTCCTCCCTACCGGCCGACGAGTTGCACCGCCTCGGCGGGCGTAGCGATGCGGATGCCCTGGTAGGTTCCGCCAAGATCGAGCAGATGCCTGTCGCCGGAGACGATCAGGTCGGCCTGAGCGGCCAGCGCGCAGGCGAGTACGTGATCGTCGTCGGCATCGTTGGCGACGACACGCGGCACGCGGGCTGGTACCGCAATGGTGGCCAAGCGCCGGATCTCGCCGACGATTCCCATTGGTGCCAAGCCGGCCTGTGTAAGGCGCCGGACGAATTTCTCGCGCGATACCACATCGGCCAGCTCGGCCATGAGCACCGGACTGCTGCACAGTTCGAAAGCCTGCGTCCGGGCTGCGTCGAGCAGGCGCCGGGGCGGGCCATGGGGCGACAATAATGCCGAGACCAGCGTGTTCGTATCGAGGACAACACGCACGCCGAGGTGCGTTCCTAGGCGCGCCGGGCGGCGCGTTCCCGGCGTGCGGCCTCGATCTCAGCCGCGATCTCTTCATCCGAGAGCGGCGGCAGGTTCAAGGCATCGAGCTTGGCCAGCGACTCGCCGAGACGTTCGGCGGCGGCGGCGCGCTCCTCGCGCGCTGCCAGGAATTCCACGAAATCCGCCACCTCCGCCAGCCGTCGCTCGGGCAGCTTCTGGAGCTTCTGAATCAGGGTTTGATCGATTACGGCCATCTTCCGACTCCTTGCCGGCGCGGAGGCGCGCCGGCTAAATGGGCGACGACTGTCCGGCGCCCCCTATGTTTTCAAGTATGTCCCATGGACACGCGCCCGGTCAAACGCCAAGCCCCCGCCTCAGGCCGCGGGCGTCGCCGCGTTGATGCGCTCCAGCTGCTGGCGCAGCCTGGCCGGCTCGTCGCTGTTGAGCAGCCGGGTCACCTTGCGGCGCAGCTTGGCCAGGTCGCTGCGCAGCACTTCCTGCTTCACCTCGAGGATCTGCGCCGGGTGCATGGAGAACTGGCGCAGGCCCATGCCGAGCAGCAGGCGGGTGAGCTGCGGGTCGCCGGCCATCTCGCCGCACACCGCCACCGGCAGCCCGGCGCGGTGGCCGGCCTGGATGGTGTGGGCGATCAGGCGCAGCACCGCCGGGTGCAGCGGGTCGTAGAGGTGGGCCACCGCCTCGTCGCTGCGGTCGATGGCCAGGGTGTACTGGATCAGGTCGTTGGTGCCGATGGAGAGGAAGTCGAGCTGCTTGAGGAACACGCCGAGGGCCAGCGCGGCGGCGGGGATCTCGATCATGCCGCCGACCTCGATGCCTTCGTCGAAGGCCTGGCCGCGGCCGCGCAGCTGCTCCTTGGCCTGGCCGACCAGGGCCAAGGTCTGCTCGATCTCGTGGGCGTGCGCCAGCATCGGCACCAGGATCCTGACGCGGCCGTGGGCGGAGGCGCGCAGGATGGCGCGCAGCTGGGTCAGGAACAGCTGCGGCTCGGCCAGGCAGTAGCGGATGGCGCGCTGGCCGAGCGCCGGGTTGGCTTCCAGCCGCTCGACGCCGCGCAGGTTCTTGTCGGCGCCGATGTCCAGCGTGCGGATCACCACCGGGCCGCCCTCCATGGCTTCGGCGACGCTGCGGTAGGCCGCGTACTGTTCCTCTTCGTCGGGCATGCCGTCGCGGTTGAGGAAGAGGAACTCGGTGCGGAACAGGCCGACGCCGGCGGCGCCGGCCTCGCGCGCCTGGGCGACATCGCCCGGCAGCTCGATGTTGGCGGCGAGCTCGATCTCCTCGCCGTCGAGCGTCGCGGCGCGCGACTTCTTCAGGCGCTTGAGCTTGGCCCGCTCCAGCTCCAGCGCGCTCTTGCGCAGGCGGTATTCCTCCAGCACCCGCGCATCCGGATCGACGATCAGCACCCCGCGCGTGCCGTCGACCACCAGCATGTCGTCCTCGCGGATCAGCTGGCGGGCGTGGTGCAGGCCGACCACCGCCGGGATCGCCAGGCTCCTCGCCACGATGGCGGTGTGCGAGGTGGCGCCGCCCAGGTCGGTGACGAAGC
>JADLGU010000325.1 GCA_020849155.1 Rhodocyclaceae bacterium
AGAAGGCCCGCGACAACGACCGGCGCAAGATACTCGACCAGGAACTTGCCACCGAACAGAAGATGCTGGACGAGGCCAGGAAGGCCTTGGCCGAGCAGGAGGCGGTCCGCACCGGCGACGAGCGCAACTATCAGCGGGTGCTTGATCGACTGCAACCCTACAAGGACAAGGTCGCCCTGCACGAGCGCAACATCGAGGCACTGAAAAAGGAAATCGGCAACCTCAGATAGCCCGGCGGCCCGGTGGTGCGGTTTTTGCTACCCTAGGAGCATGACCGCAGCGGAAAAACTCTCCTTCACGGCGTTTGCCGGCCTCGACCTGCTTTCCTCGGCGGTGATCCTGCTCGATGGTGGGCTGGTCATCCAGTATCTCAATCCGGCGGCCGAAAACCTCTTCGCCATCAGCGCCCGCCAGCTGCTGCACCGCCCTCTGGCCCAGCTGCTGGGCGAGCCGCCGGGCCTGGCGGCGGCGCTCGACAACGCGCTGGCCAACAACTGGAGCTACACCGGGCAGAACCTGACGGTGCATCGCCATGGCGCCCAGCCCCTGCATCTCGATTGCACGGTCACCCCGGTGGAAGCCGGCCGCACCCGACTGTTGCTGGAATTTCGCCCCCTCGACACCCAGTTGAAGACGGCGCGGGAAGAGCGCCTGGCCGAGCAGCAGCAGGCCAACCGCGAGCTGATCCGCAACCTGGCCCATGAGATCAAGAATCCGCTCGGCGGCATTCGTGGCTCGGCGCAGCTGCTCGAGCGCGAGCTGTCCAGCCCGCAGCTGCACGAGTACACCCAGGTCATCATCAAGGAGGCCGACCGCCTGCAGGAGCTGATGCACCGCCTGCTCAGTTCGCACCGCCTGATGCAGCCGCAGCCGGTCGGCATCCACGAGATACTGGAACGGGTGCGGGCCTTGATCCAGGCCGAGTTCCCCGATGTCGCTCTGCGCCGCGACTACGACACCAGCCTTCCCGATGTGACCGGCGATCGCGAGCAGCTGATCCAGGCCATCCTCAACATCGTGCGCAATGCCGCCCAGGCGCTGGAAGGCCGTGGCGAGATCGTGCTGCGCACTCGCGCCCTGCGCCAGGTCACGCTGGCCAAGCGTCGCTACCGCCTGGCGCTGGAGCTGCAGGTCATCGACGACGGCCCTGGCATTCCCGAGACGATCCGCGAACAGATGTTCTATCCCCTGGTATCCGGCCGCCCGGGCGGCAGCGGGCTGGGGCTGACGCTGGCGCAGAACTTCATCCAGCAGCATCATGGCAGCATCGAAGTCGACAGCCGTCCCGGCCGCACCTGCTTCACCGTGATGCTGCCCCTGACCCACCCCTACCAGGAAACACAATGAACTCCGTCTGGATCATCGACGACGACCGCTCCATCCGCTGGGTCTTCGAGAAGGCGCTGGGGCGGGAGGAAATTCCCTTCAAGAGCTTCAGCTCGGCGGCCGAGGCGCTGGCCACGCTCGATGCCGGTGCGCCGCCGCCGCAGGTCCTGGTCTCGGACATCCGCATGCCGGGCGAATCGGGCCTGTCGCTGCTGCAAAAGATGAAGGCGCGCTTTCCCGGCCTGCCCGTGATCATCATGACCGCCTATTCGGATCTCGATAGCGCGGTGTCGGCCTTCCAGGGCGGGGCCTTCGAGTACCTGCCCAAGCCCTTCGACATCGACCAGGCGCTGGACCTGGTGCGCCGGGCCATCGACGAGTCGACGCGGCAGGAAGCGGCGCCCGAAGCGGCGGCGATGGCGCCGGAGATCCTCGGCAAGGCGGCCTCGATGCAGGAGGTGTTTCGCGCCATCGGCCGGCTCTCGCAGTCGCACGCCACGGTGCTGATCAATGGCGAATCGGGCACCGGCAAGGAGCTCGTCGCCCGCGCCCTGCATCGTCACAGCCCGCGGCGCGATGCGCCCTTCGTCGCCATCAACACCGCGGCGATCCCGCGCGATCTGCTGGAGTCCGAGCTGTTCGGCCACGAGCGCGGCGCCTTCACCGGCGCCACCGCCATGCGCCGCGGCCGCTTCGAGCAGGCCGAGGGCGGCACGCTGTTCCTCGACGAGATCGGTGACATGCCGGCCGAATTGCAGACGCGCCTGCTGCGGGTTCTTTCCGACGGCAACTTCTACCGCGTCGGCGGCCACCAGCCGATCAAGGCCAACGTGCGGGTCATCGCCGCCACCCACCAGAACCTCGACGAGCGGGTCAAGCAGGGCCTGTTCCGCGAGGACCTGTTCCACCGCCTCAACGTCATCCGCCTGCGCCTGCCGCCGCTGCGCGAGCGGCGCGAGGACATTCCGCTGCTGACCAGGCACTTCCTGTCGAAGAGCGCGCAGGAGCTCGGCGTCGAGCCGAAAAGGGTTTCCGAGGCGGCGCTGAAGTTCCTCTCGGCGCTGGTCTTTCCCGGCAACGTGCGCCAGCTGGAGAACCTCTGTCACTGGCTGACCGTGATGGCGCCGGGGCAGGCCATCGAGATCGCCGACCTGCCGCTGGAACTGCGCGAGCAGGCGCCGCGCGAGACCGAGGCCGACTGGAAGGTGGCGCTCGGCGCCGAGGCCGACCGCCTGCTGGCGGGGCGCCCCGGCGCGGTGTGGGAGGCCCTGGCGCGCGAATTCGAGCGCATCCTGATCCGTCATGCCCTGCTGGCCTCGGCCGGACGGCGCATCGAGGCGGCGCAGATGCTCGGCATCGGCCGCAACACCATCACCCGCAAGATCCAGGAACTGGGGATGGAAAACGGCGATCCGCCGCCTGGGAAAACCGAGAATTAACGCTGGGCGACCTTTCTCGTCGGCTTGCGGGATTTCTTGATTTTTTTCACGACGGGTTTTTTCACCGGCTTCTTGGCCGCGGGCTTGGCCTTGGGCGGGTTTTCCTCGGCCGCCGAGGCCTTGGCCCCCTCCTCTTTTTCAATGGGCGCAGGTTCCGGCTGAACGATGGCCGCAGGCGCCGGGGCCGCCGATGCGGCCAACTCGATCCTGGCCTCCTGCGGGGGAAGCGGATCCGCGGCCGCCTTGGGACTGGCTTCGGGAGGCGGCGGGGCGGCGTCTTCCTGCAGCGCGGGCGACGTATCTTGAGCTTTGGCCAAGGCTGCCGGAGGCGGCACCACCGTTTCGGTTTTGACCTGCGGCGAGGGATCCGGGCGTGCGTCGCCTAGGGGCGTTTGCGCCGGATCGGGAGCCGCAATTTCGGTTTTAACCCCAGCCGGCGCCGCCTGGCCGGCAGGCGCCGGGACGGGTGGCTCGGCAGGCGCAGTGGCGGCCACGACCTTGTCGTCCGGCAAGGGCTCCCGTTTGACGTCAACCTTGGCTATCGACTCGGCGGGCGGCGCCATGGCGGCGACCCGGGCGCGGGAGGTGAAATAGCCCGGCAGCCAGCCGATCTTGAGGCCGCTCTCGGGCGCGCCCGGCCGGGCAGCGGCCAGTTCGCGCAGGTCGTAGCCGGCGGCCAGCATCAGCTTGCCGGCGAAATCGTCCGCTTCCTCCTGCTGCGAGGCTTCCACCAGTTGTTCGGTGCCGACGGAACCGAGCAGGGAGATGCCCAGCTTGACGAGGGAGCCCATCGGAAACAGGATGTCGGCGAGGATGGACGTGGCGAGGTAGGTGCCGACCAGCGGCGAGCCGGCCACCAGCGAGACGGCCAGGCCCGCCGAGGTGCTTTCGCGGTGATGGGCCGCCGCCAGCCGGCCGAACTCGCGCGCCAGGGCCAGGGCCAGATCGGCATCCGAGAGGCCCAGCCTGCCGAGTCCGGCGTCGACCGCGATCTTGCCGCCGCCGCTGGAACGCACCGAGGCGGATTCGCTGGGCAAGACGAAGACTTCGACGCGCGGCACGCGGTTGACCAGTTCCGGGCTGAGTTGCGGGGCCACGGCGCCGAGCCGTTCGGCGATCGGGGCGAGACGTTCCGCCAATTTCGCGGCCTCCTCGCGGATGGCGCAGGGCTCCTCCTTGTCGCGGCAGAAGTCGCCCGTGCCCAGTTCGGTCTTGACGCTGAAACGCAGATCGGAAACCTTGGTTTCCAGCGGCGCCGGCAGGATGTTGAATTGGGTGCGCCCGCTGGTCGGCGAAGTGCTGCAACCCGCGACCAGAATCGATGCCGCCAGAAGCAGCGCCGGGCGCTGCAGGCGGACCTTGCGTGTATTTGATAACATCCTTTAAGTTTAGTCGAGCAAGCCCTTCAAGTCACGACGGAAATCGGCCTTGAACGGGCGCCGATTCAGGGAGCCTCCTGCATGCGCGCCAACACAGCTGACCCTTTCAACGCCGATGTCATCGCCGCCGCCCTGGACAAGCCGGCCCGCTTCAGGCTGGAAGTGATCGATCGCTGCGAGTCGACCAATTCCCTGCTGCTGGATGCGGCCCAGCAGGGCGCGCCCTCCGGCAGCGTGGCGGTCTGCGAGGCGCAGACCGCGGGACGCGGTCGGCGCGGCCGCGGCTGGCTGTCCGCCCCGGGCGACAGCCTGACCTTCTCGCTGCTCTGGCGCTTTCCGGCCGGCCTGTCCGCGCCGGCCGGACTCAGCCTGGCCGCCGGTGTGGCGGTCGCCCGCGCGCTGGAAGGCCTGGGTGCGGCCGGCATCGGCCTGAAGTGGCCCAACGACATCCTGGCCGACGGCGCCAAGCTGGGCGGCATCCTGGTCGAGACGGTGACCGTGGGCGGGCGCCACATCGCGGTGATCGGGATTGGCCTCAACCTGCGCCTGCCGCGCGCCATCGCCGAGGCGGTGGATGTCCGCGCCGGATCCCTTGACGGCGTGATGCCCTACACGCCCTCGCGCAACCTGCTGCTGGCTGCCCTGCTCAACGCCCTTGCAACCACCCTCGAAGCGTTCGAGCGCGTCGGTTTCGCCGGCCTTGCCGATGAATGGCTGGCGCGCAACGTCCATGCCGGACAGCGCGTCCTTATCCTTGCCGAGGGTGCCGCGCCGCTCGAGGGGCGCTGCGCCGGTGTGGACACCGACGGCGCCCTGCTGCTCGACACCCCGGCGGGCGTGCGCCGCGTCGTCAGTGGCGACGTGACGCTGAGGCCGGCGTGATCCTGGCCATCGATTGCGGCAACAGCCGCCTGAAATGGGGCGTGCACGACGGCGCCCGCTGGCTGGCCCAGGGACTGCTCGACTATGCCGAGTTGCCGGGTCTTGCCGGGCTGCTGGCCGTCCAGCCACGCGCTGCGCGGGCCGTCGCCGCCAACGTGGCCGGCCCGCGGGTGGGCGAGGCGGTGGCGGCGGCGGTGGCCTCGCTCGGCCTGCCTTTGCTATGGGCGAAAAGTCGGTCTGCCCAGCACGGCGTCAGCAATCTCTACGACCAGCCCGAGCAATTGGGCGCCGACCGCTGGGCGGCGCTGGTCGGCGCCCGCGCCCTGCATCAGGACGCCTGCCTTGTTGTCTGCGCCGGCACGGCGACGACGGTCGACGTGCTCGATGCCGATGGCAACTTCCAGGGCGGCCTGATCCTGCCCGGCGCCGAACTGATGTGCCGCGCGCTGGCCTCAGGCACCGCGCAGCTGCCGCTGGCCGAGGGCAAGTTCGCCGGCCTGCCGCGCAACACCATGGACGCCATCGTCAGCGGCTGCCTGCACGCCCAGGCCGGCGCGGTCGAGCGAATGTACGAGCAGGTGGCGGCCTTGCCCGGCGCGCTCTGCCTGGTCAGCGGCGGCGCCGCCGGGCAGCTCTTCGAGCTGCTGCGGCTGCCCAAGCGCAGGGTGGACAACCTGGTGCTGGAGGGGCTGGCGCGGATGGGCTGACCCCATTCCCGCGCCTCCGGCGTTAACGCGACCGTCACCACAACAGGAGCAGACATGAACACCCGCACACCGCGCCGCGCCCTGGCGCTGGCCATCCTGGCCGCCGTCTCTCTTTCCGCCCTCGCCGCCGAGAAGGTCAGTCGCGCCGAAGACCGCGAGGAGGTCGCCGTCACCATCTACAACGATTCGCTGGCGCTCATCAAGGAAGTGCGGCGCATCCCCTTCGAGCGCGGCGCCAACAGCATCGCCCTGCGCGACGTCAGCGCCAAGATGCGGCCGGAGACGGCCAGCCTGCGCGCGCTGGGGGGCGGCAGCCTGCGCCTGATCGAGCAGAACTTCGACTTCGATCTCCTCACGCCGCAGAAGCTGCTGGAGAAATACGTCGGCCGCAGCGTCACGGTGATCAAGACCAACCCGGCCACCGGCGCCGAGACGCGCGAGACGGCCGAGGTGCTGGCGACCAACGGCGGCGTGGTGCTGAAGTACGCCGACCGCATCGAGAGCGGCGTGCCGGGCCGCATCGCCTACGGATCGATCCCGCCCAACCTGCGCGACCGGCCGACGCTGGTGGTGCAGCTGGAGAGCGGTGCCGCCGGCCGCCAGGCGGCGGAGCTGTCCTACCTCACCGGCGGCCTGTCCTGGCGCGCCGATTACGTCGCCGAGCTCGCCGGCGACGAGTCGAGGCTCGACCTCGCCGGCTGGGTCACGCTGACCAACCAGAGCGGCGCCAGCTACGAGAATGCGAACCTGCAGCTCGTCGCCGGCGACGTGAACCGCGTGCGCGACGAGATGCGCACGCAGCAGTTCGCCGCCAAGGCCGTGGCGGCGGCGCCGGCCGCCGAGATGGCGCGCGAGCAGCTCTTCGAATACCACTTGTATTCGCTCAACCGGCCGACGACGATCCTCGACAATCAGACCAAGCAGGTGGCGCTGCTCTCCGCCGCCGCCGTGGCGGTGCGCAAGGAATACCGGCTCGCCGGCCAGGACTGGTACTACCGCGGCCAGCATTCCGACCTCGGCCGCCAGCACAAGGTGGCGGTCTTCGTCGAGTTCGACAACAAGGGCGGCGAGCTCGGCCTGCCGCTGCCCAAGGGCATCGTGCGGGTGTACAAGAAGGACTCGCGCGGCAACGCGCTCTTCATCGGCGAAGACCGCATCGACCACACGGCGAAGAACGAGGTGGTGCGCCTGAAGCTGGGCGACGCCTTCGACCTCAAGGCGTCGCGCAAGCAGACGTCCTTCCGCAAGATCGCCGACCGGGTGTACGAGAGCGCCTTCAGCATCGAGCTGGCCAATGCCAAGGACGTCGCGGTGACGGTGAAAGTGGCCGAGCCGGTGCCGGGCGACTGGGAGATGGTCGCGGAGAGCCAGAAGCACACGAAGGGCGATGCCCATTCGGCGGTCTGGCTGGTGAATGTTCCCGCCGGCGGCAAGGCTGTCCTCGAGTACGCCGTCAGGATGCGCTGGTGAGCGGCCTATAAGCCACGGGCCCCATGCCGTTTGATGGCTGGATCGGACCAAAAAGCCGCTTGTGTATGCAGTATACCCGGGCTATTATTTTTCCCGTAATTGGACTAAGGTGATTCCGCTGGGCGCGTCCGGGAGGAGAATGCAGGGAGAGCGCGGCCGCCCGAATTAAAATCCACACCACGAGGAGAAACAAGATGTCCGACATCAAGATTTTGCTCAACGAAGCCGACATTCCGACCCACTGGTACAACGTCGTCGCCGACATGCCCAAGCCGCCGCTGCCGCCGCTGGCGCCGGACGGCAATCCGGTCACCCCCGAGCAGATGCTGGCGATCTTCCCCGGCCCGCTGCTCGAGCAGGAGATGTCGGGCGAGCGCTGGATCCCGATCCCCGAGCCGGTGCGCGAGATCTACAAGCAGTGGCGGCCGACGCCGATGTTCCGCGCCCGCCGCCTCGAGCAGATGCTCGGCACGCCGGCCAAGATCTACTACAAGTACGAGGGCGTCAGCCCGGCCGGCTCGCACAAGGTGAACACCTCCGTGCCGCAGGCCTTCTTCAACAAGATGGTCGGCATCAACCGCCTCACCACCGAGACCGGCGCCGGCCAGTGGGGATCGTCGATGTCGATGGCCGGCCAGATGTTCGGCATCGAAGTGCGCGTCTACATGGTCAAGGTGAGCTACAACCAGAAGCCCTTCCGCCGCTCGATGATGCACACCTGGGGCGCGGAGGTCTTTGCCTCGCCGACCGACATGACCAACGCCGGCCGCGCCGCACTGGCCGCCGACCCGAACAACCCCGGCTCGCTCGGTCTGGCGATTTCCGAAGCGGTGGAAGAAGCCGCCTCGCGCAAGGACACCAACTACTGCCTCGGCTCGGTGCTCAACCACGTCTGCCTGCACCAGACGTTGATCGGCCTGGAGGCGAAGAAGCA
>JADLGU010000326.1 GCA_020849155.1 Rhodocyclaceae bacterium
TCCTCAACCAGGGTATCCGCCCCGACACGCTGCTCATCGTCGGCCAGTTCGACCACTGGGCGACGCCCTACGCCAAGGACATCAAGGCGCCGAGCCTGAACACCGTCGCGCCGATGTCGCTGGAGCTCACCGACGCCACCGGCTCCGGCTCGGACGTGGTGCGCGTCGCTCTGCGCAAGGTCGCTTGAAAGGAGCCGGCCATGTCATACATCCATCAGCACGGCATCCGCGCCGTCAGCGCCCAGTGCTTCGAAGAAGCCTCCCGCAGCGACGACGCCTGCTGGGTGGTCGAGGAAGAGACCCTCACCATCGACGTCGAGGGCATCGGTGCCTACACCCTGATGTGGACGCCGACCGAGCCGGTCGCCGCGCCCTGCGGCTTCACGCCGGAGGACGGCGTCCTCGCCGAGGGCGGCGTGGCGGAAGTCCTCGCGCTGGCCGCCGGCTTTTCCTTCACCGAGGGTCTCTTCGACCGGATCGAGGACGTCCGTTCGCTGGCCGTCTGCAAGGACAACCGCGGCGTCGTGCGCCTGGTCCTGACCGACCCGCAGCGGGCGCGGGTGCGCCGCCGCACCGTGGTGGTCGGCTCCTCCTGCGGCATCTGCGGCGGCCGCGAACGGGTCGAGGACGTCGTGCGCGGCATCCCGCCGGTGGGCGACACGTTGCGCCTGGAGCCGGGCCGCCTCGATGCCGTGATGGCAACGATGCGCCAGCGCCAGGCCGTCTGGCTCGCCACCGGCGGCACCCATGCCGCGGCGATCTTCGACGGTGACGGACGCGTGGTCGTGCTGGCCGAGGACCTCGGCCGCCACAACGCCCTCGACAAGGCCATCGGCCACTGCCTGCTCGCCGGCCGGCCGCTGGCCGGCTGCGGCACGGCGCTCACCAGCCGCGTCACCCTGGAGATGGCGAGCAAGGCCGCCCGCGCCGGGCTGGAACTGGTTGCCGCCGTCTCCGCTGTTTCCTCGCTGGCTATCGAAGCGACGGAACGCTTTGGCATCACTCTGTGCGGTTTCGTCCGCAACGGCCGCGTGACCGTCTTTACCCATGGGCGGAGATTGCGGGGCGAACCAATCGATGTATGCGCAAAGCTATGCGAACCGTTGCATATTGCTTGAATACCAACATTAATGATCTTATGTATTTCACGATAGTTGGCGATGAAAGGACGGACTCATGAAACGCATCCTGCGCATCCGGGTGAACGGCCGCTGGCGCGAGGACGCCCTGGCGGACAACACCCTGCTGATCGACTACCTGCGCGGCCCGCTGCAGCTGACCGGCACCAAGCAGGGCTGCGACGGCGGCGAGTGCGGCGCCTGCACGGTGCTGGTCGACGGGCGGCCGCGCCTGGCCTGCTGCACCTTCGCCGCCGCGGTCGAGGGCTGCCACGTCGAAACCATCGAGTCGCAGGCGCAGAACGGCCGCCTCTCCCCCCTGCAGCAGGCCTTCCACGAGAAGCTCGGTGCCCAGTGCGGCTTCTGCACGCCGGGCATGGTCATGGCGGCGGAAGGGCTGCTGCGGCGCAATCCCCAGCCTGACGAAGCCGAAATCCGCGAGGCGCTCGGCGGCAACCTGTGCCGCTGCACCGGCTACGTCAAGATCGTCGAGTCTGTCCAGGCGGCCTGCGCCGCGAAGGAGGCGGCATGAAGGCGAACCGCAGCGGCGCGGGCGCGCGGCGCCCGCTCATCGACGGCGTCGAGAAAGTCACCGGCACGGCGCAGTACACCGCCGACCTGCCGGCGCCGAACGCCCTCGTCGGGCGCATCTTCCGCAGCCCCTACGCGCATGCCGAGATCGTTTTGGTCGACACGGCGGAAGCGGCCGCCCTGCCCGGCGTCGTCGCCATCGTCACCGGCCAGGACTGCGACAAGCCCTACGGCATCCTGCCGATCTCGCAGAACGAGTTCCCGCTGGCGCGCGAGCGCATACGCTACCGCGGCGAGCCGGTGGCGGCGGTGGCCGCCGTCGACGCCGAGACTGCCGAGCGCGCCCTCAAGCTGATCCGTCTCAAGGTGGTCGAGCGGCCGGCCTACTTCGCCGCCGCCGACGCGCGCCGGGAGGACGCGGTGCTGCTGCACGACAACAAGCGCGGCAACCTCGAACGCGAGGTGCACAACGAGTTCGGCGACGTCGCCGCCGGCTTCGCCCGCGCCGACCTGGTGCGCGAGCAGACCTTCCGCTGCGCCGAGGTGACCCACGCCCACATGGAGCCGCACGCGGCGCTCGCCTGCTATGAGCCGGAGCGCGGCCACCTGACGCTGCATTCGGTCACCCAGGTGCCCTACTACGTGCACCTTTCGCTGGCGCGCTGCCTCGACATGGATCCGTCGTGCATCCGCGTCGTCAAGCCCTTCATCGGCGGCGGCTTCGGCGCGCGCACCGAGACGCTCAACTTCGAGATCGTCTGCGGGATGCTCGCCCGCGCCGCGCGCGGCACGGTGCGCCTCGACCTGACGCGCGAAGAGACCTTCCTCACCCACCGCGGCCGGCCGGAGAGCGACATCCGCATGAAGATCGGCATGACGCGCGAAGGCCGCCTCACCGCCTGCGAGATGGAGATGGTGATGCGCGGCGGCGCCTACGGCGGCTACGGCATAGTCACCATCCTCTATGCCGGCGCGCTGTTGAACGGCCTCTACGACCTGCCGGCGGTGAAGTACGACGGCTACCGGGTGTACACGAACACGCCGCCCTGCGGCGCCATGCGCGGCCACGGCACGGTCAACTCGCGCTTCGCCTTCGACGCGCTGATGGGCGAGATGGCCACCGAACTCGGCCTCGACCCGATCGAAGTGCGCCGGCGCAACCTGCTCAAGGCGCCGACCGAGACCATCAACGGCCTGCGCGTCACCTCCTACGGCCTGCCCGAGGCGCTCGACTGGGTCGAGCGCGCTTCCGGCTGGCGTAGCCGCTACGGCAGGCTGCCGAAGGGGCGCGGCCTCGGCATCGCCTGCTCGCACTTCGTCTCCGGCTCGGCCAAGCCGGTGCACTGGAGCGGCGAGCCGCACGCCACGGTGATCCTCAAGCTCGACTGGGACGGCGGCATCGTCATCCTCACCGGCGCCTCGGAGATCGGCCAGGGCTCGTCCACCGTCATGGCGCAATGCGTCGCCGAAGTGCTCGGCGTCGACTGGGAGCGCATTCGCGTCGTCGCCTCCGACAGCCTGGTGACGCCGAAGGACAACGGCTCGTATTCCTCGCGCGTCACCTACATGGTCGGCAACGCCACCATCGACGCGGCGCAAAACCTGAAGAAGCTGCTGATCGAGGCGGCCGCGCGCAAGCTGAAGACGACGCCCGAGGACATCGAGTGCCTCGGCGAGGCCTACCGTTCCATCGCCGGCGGTCAGACGCTCAGCTTCAACGAAACCACCGTCGAAGCGCTGGTCGGCACCGGCACGCTCACAGTCAAGGGCAACTTCACCTGCCCGGAGGACTTCCAGGGCGGCAAGCACCGCGGCGGCGCCGTCGGCTCGACCATGGGCTTTTCCTACGCCGCCACGGTGGTGGAGGTCAGCGTCGACGAGGTCACCGGCCTGGTCAAGGTGGAGCGCGCCTGGTGCGCCCTCGACTGCGGCTACGCCATCAACCCCCTCTCCGTCGAGGGTCAGATCCAGGGCGCAGTGTGGATGGGCCTCGGCCAGGCGATCTGCGAGGAGACGCGCTACGAGAACGGCCTGCACACGGCCGCCAACTTCCTCGATTACCGCGTGCCGACCATCGCCGAGTCGCCGCCGATCGAAGTCGGCATCATCGAGAGCCTCGACCCGAACGGCCCCTTCGGCGCCAAGGAAGCCAGCGAAGGCCCGCTCTCCAGCCTGCCGGCAGCGCTCGCCGACGCCGTGCGCAACGCCACCGGCCTCGCCTTGCGCGAGCTGCCGCTGACGCCCGAGCGCGTTGCCGGCGCCCTGGAGGCACGAGAGCGCGAGCAGCGTGCCGCCGCCCGCAAGTCCGCCAGACAACCTGCCACCGAAGGAGCCGCCTGATGCAGGACCTCGCCATCCACAGGCCGCAGACGGTCGCCCAGGCCATCGCCCTGCACCGCACCGGCGCATCGCGCTATCTCGCCGGCGGCACCGACCTCGTGCCCAACCTGCGCCGCAACATCCAGAAGGCGCAGACGCTCATCGATATCTCGGGACTGGCGGAACTGCGCGGGATCCGCGCCGAAAGTCAGTCGCTGCGCATCGGCGCCGGCGTCACGCTGGAGGCGCTGTGCGCCTCGGACGCCGTGCGCGCCCACGCCCCGCTGCTGGCCGAGGCTGCCGCCCTCGTGGCCGGCCCGACGCACCGCGTCTCGGCCACCGTCGGCGGCAACCTGATGCAGGACACGCGCTGCTATTTCTACAACCAGGGCGACTGGTGGCGCACCGCCAACGCGTTCTGCATGAAGTGCGACGGCGACACCTGCCGCGTCGCGCCGAAATCCGAGCGCTGCTACGCCTGCTACTGCGGCGACCTGGCGCCGGTCCTGCTGGCGCTGGACGCCCAGGTCGACATCGCCGGTCCGACGGGGGCGCGGCGCGAACCGCTCGCCGCCCTCTTTGCCGACGACGGCATGCGCCACCTGAAGCTCGCCCCCGGTGACCTGCTGGTGGCGATCGACGTGCCGGTCCAGGCCGGCTGGACGGCCGCCTACGAGAAAGTGCGCATCCGCGGCGCCGTCGACTTCCCGCTCGCCGGCATCGCCGTGGCGCTCAAGCGCGACGGCGAGCGCATCGCCGCGCTGCGTGTCGCCTGCACCGGCGTGAATTCCTACCCCGGCCTGGTGCCGGGTCTCGACGCCCTCGTCGGGCGGAAACCGGACGACGCCTTCCACGCCGCGCTCGACAAGGCGGTGCGCAAGGAAATCCAGCCGATGGCGTCCATCCTCACCGCCGCCGGTTATCGAAGGCGGGTGGCCGTCAGCTTGGCCAGGCGGCTGGTCGAACGCCTCTACGGTTGATGATCGACTCAGTCGAAAAAGTCAGTCTCCGTAGAACGGCGCTTCCGTGCCGCAGCCGGTTGGATCGTAGCCGGGCAGGGCGCGCACGGCCCGGCGGAAGGCGTTTCCCTTGAGCGTCTCGAGCAGCTTCCCGAAGGCCGGCTGGCGCAGCAGTTCGCGCCGCGTGACGAGGAAGTAGTCCTCCTTGAGCAGCGGCACGAAGCCCAGGTCGAACTGGCGCGCCGCCGCCTCGACGCCGAGCCCGGCATCGGCATGACCGCTGGCGATCATCGCCGCCACCGCCGAGTGAGTCATCTCCACGTCGGCGTAGCCGGCAATGTTGCGCGCCGCGATATGGTTCTCCTGCAGCAGCCAATCGAGCAGCAGCCGCGTGCCGGCGCCGCTCTGGCGGTTGAGGAAGCGCAGGCCCGGCCGTGTCAGGTCGCGGATGCCGCGCAGCTTCTTCGGATTGCCGGGCGCCACCAGGATGCCCTGGCTGCGTTTGGCGAGACGGATCAGCACCTGCCGGCGTGGCTTGAGATAGGGCTTGTACTGCCGCCAGAGCGAGGCGCCGGCCGGGCCTTCGGGGCAGTGGAAGCCGGCCATCTCGCAGCGCCCCTCGGCAAACGAGGCCAGGCTGGCCAGGCTGCCCTGGAATTGCAGTTCGACCGGCTGCCCCTGCTTGGCCATGCGCGCGGGCAGCAGCGCCAGCGCGAGATCGTGGCTGGCGTGGATGCGCGGCACGTCGCGCGCCGGCGCGGCAGCCGCCGCCAGTCCCTGCATCATCCGCTCGGCGGCGGCAGCCAGGTGCGGGGCCAGCGATTCGCGGATCTGCGCGTCGAGTTCGAGAAGACTGGCGGCAAAGGGCGTCAGCCGTGTGCCGAGGCCGCGCGCCGGGATCAGCAGCGGGTGGCCGAAATTCGTTTCCCAGCGTGCCAGCAGGCCCCAGGCGTTGCGGTAGGAAATGCCCGTCTCGCGCGCCGCCGCGGCGATGGAACCGCCCTCGCGGATGCGGTCCAGCAGCCCCAGCAGCCGCGCCGATTCCGGAGGCGAAGGTGCGACGCCCTGCTGCCAGTGACAGGCCAGTGCCAAACCCTTTATGTTCATCTGCGACATATTTGTGTCTCCCGCAATTCTGCTTATTGTATCCGGCAGGAGGCACGCCGCCGGCAACCTATGTTATCGAATACATAAAAGCATGGAGAAATTCTTGGACGCCCAGGGCATTGCCCTGACCGAATGCGCCAGCCACTACCTCGGCTGGCTGAAGGCCTGCTTCGGCGAGATCGTGCTGTTCAGCGAAGGCCGGGCGGGCGATGGCGGCACCGTCGGCTGGAGCCCGCGCGAACAGTTCGAGGCGTTGTGGGGCGGCCGCCAGATCGGCGAGGTGGCCGGATGTGCCTTCTACGTGATGCCTGGAGCGGAGGCGGAGCCCGTGGACCTGGTGCTCGACGTGGCCTTCGGCGCCGAGCGGCCGTTCCGTGGCTACACCGAGGTCCGGCTGGTGGCCCTGCCGTTGCCGCAGAGCGAGGAAGTGGCGGACATGCGCCGGCACGCCCGCTGGCGGACGGCGCATGCCGCCACCGAGGAATTGATGCGGCGGCTGAGCATGCGCAGCCAGGATTGAATCAAAGGAGAGTATCGATGCTTCAAGGGGTTCGTTGGGCGTCAGCCCTGTTCGGCGCGCTGCTGGTGCTGTGCGCATCCGCCCAGGCGCGCGACATCCGCCTGTCCACCACCACCAGCACGGAGAACTCGGGCCTGCTCAAGGCCATCCTGCCGGTGTTCGAGAAGAAGCACGGCGCCAGGGTGCACGTCATCTCGGTCGGCACCGGCAAGGCGCTCGAACTGGGCAAGAACGGCGACGTCGACGTGGTGCTGGTGCATGCCCGCGCCGCCGAGGACAAGTTCGTCGCCGACGGGCATGGCGTCAATCGTCGCGACGTGATGGTCAACGACTTCATCCTGGTCGGCGCCCAGGAAGACCCGCTTGGCCTGCGCGGCTCGCGCGGGGTCATCGCGGCCTTCCGCAAGCTGGGCGGGGGACAGGCGAAGTTCATCTCGCGCGGCGACAACTCCGGCACCGACCAGATGGAGAAGTCCTACTGGAAGGAGGCCGGCGTCGCGCCGAAAGGGGCCTGGTTCGTCTCCGCCGGCCTCGGCATGGGCGAGGTGCTGACCATGGCGGGGGAAATGAAGGCGTACACCCTGTCGGATCGCGCCACCTACGGCGCCTATCGCGCCAAGACCGGGCTCGACATCCTGGTGCAGGGCGATGCGAAGATGTTCAACCCCTACGGCATCATCGCCGTCAGCCCGAAAAAGTATCCGGACATCAACCACGACGGCGCCATGAAGCTGATCGAGTGGATCACCTCGAAGGAGGGGCAGGAACTCATCGCCGGCTTCAGGGTGAGCGGCGAGCAGCTGTTCTTCCCGAGCGCCGGAAAATAGCGCTACCGCCGCCGTCCGACGACGTGCATCTCGCAGGCCTTGCAGTCGAAGCGCAGCGTCAGGCGCTCGGCGCCGCTGACCAGAGTCATCGGTTCGGCGTTGACGCCCTTGATCTGCCAGTCCCTGGCTTCCCTGGGGCAGAGGTTGAAGCTGTAGCGCAGGCAGTGCTTGGTGATCATCAGCGATACGTCGCCGGGCGTGGTGTCGGCCTCGTAGGCATCGGCGATCAGTTCGA
>JADLGU010000327.1 GCA_020849155.1 Rhodocyclaceae bacterium
GGCAGCCGCCGCCGCCGAGCCGGCGCTGGTGGGCGCGCGGCGCGCCGCCCTTGCACCATTGCTGGTAGAGCTGGCGCAGCAGCAGCTCGCAGCCCGGCTGGACGCAGTCCTCGCCGAGGCCGAGCGAAGCCGGCGACTCGCCGCGCTCGAGATGGACGATGCGCTTCTTGATGCTGCGCGCGAAATCCGAGAGGTCGAGCCAGCGCAGGTTGCCGCTGGAATTGGCAGCCGTCTCGGCCCCGCCGGAGTCGAGGTCGACCACCATCGGCGGGGCTTTCGGCTCGGTCGGCGGGGTGCGTGACATGGCCACCTTGGCGCCCCAGCGGGCCAGCCAGCGATCGACCGTGATCAGTTGCCGTGCGGAGAGCTCGTAGGGGCTGGCCCGATGCAGCAGCAGCATGTGGGCGTAGGCCGCGGCGACGGTGGTGGCGGTGCGGGACGACTGCAGCGAATCGTTGACCGGCTGGGCCAGCGCGCCCAGCTGCTCGGCCGCCGCGAACACCTGGTGCAGGGTCTGCCAGAGCTGCGCCGGCGGGTCGATCGGGGCCCGGCAGATGTCGAGCAGTTCGGCGCGCAGGGTGGCGATGACGCGCTGGGCGACGAGGGCCGCATGCGGTTTGAGCTCGCCGCCCGCCAGACAGGAAGCCAGGCAGTGCAGGTAGCCGGTCTGCACGGCCTGCCAGAGGGAACGGTTGGCATCCATGCCCGCCTGTTCGGGTGGAGCCAGCGGCAGCGGCCGCCCGGCGAACTTTCGGGTCGACTCCGACTGGGCGAAGGCCACCGGATCGCGCAGCAGTTCGAGGATCTTCAGGCGCTCGCCCGGCGCGACGGCGTGGCGGTTGAGCAGGTTGATCTGGCGCAGCAGCTGGGCCTGGGTCTGGGCCGGATTGGCCATCGGCTGCGCCGCCAGCCAGTCGCTGCAGCCGCGGGCATTGAGGAAGGCCGGCGGCTGCTCGGTGCCCAGATCGGGCAGCTTGAAGACGGGCGGGCTCATTCTCCTCCCTGCGCCTCGGCCAGCGATTGGACGAAAGCTTCGCGCAGGGCGGTCCCCGCCGTTGCCGGCCGCGGCGCGGCTGGACGCGCCGCCTCGCCCCAGATGGAATTCGGGAAATGGCGATCGTCGCGCCAGCGCGGGATAACGTGCCAGTGCAGATGCGGCACCAGGTTGCCCAGGCTGGCGAGATTCACCTTGTCAGGCCGTGCCGTCGAGCGTACCGCCGACTCGGCGGCGAACACCACCGACATCAGATGGCGGCGCTCGGCGGGATCCAGATCGGTCATCTCCGCCACATGGCGTTGCCAGACCACGCGGCAGAAGCCCGGATAGTCGGCATCGGCGACCAGCACCAGACGGCACTGCCCGTCCTGCCAGAGCACTTCACCACCGGCTTGCGAACACAACGGACAGGCTTCCCGGACTGACATCGACCCCGCCCCGACTATGCGAAAAGGATGGCCGCATTCTACTCCGCAGCCATGCAAATGGGGGGCGGCAGGACCGGCGCGCCGTCGACGAACATCGTCAGCGTGCCCGGTTCAAGCGGGGCCCAGACCTCGTTGTCGGTGAGGGGAAGGGTGGCGACGAGGACGACGCGATCGTCCGGCGTGGTGACTTCGCTGAAGTCGACCGTCACGTCCTGGTCCTTCAGGTGGGCGACGCTGAAGGGCGCCTGGCGCACGATGTAGCTGAGCTTCGTCGCGCAGTGGGCGAACAGGCAGTCGCCGTTGGAGAGCAGGGTGTTGAACTCCCCGTGGGCGGCGATTTCAAAAGTCAGTCTCCGCAACACGGCGAACAGCGCCTCGCGCGGCGGCGGCGCGGCGAAGCGGGCGCGCAGGTTCTGCAGCAGCCAGCAGAAGGCGCGCTCGCTGTCGGTGCGGCCGACCGGCAGGAAGCTGCCGTCGAGCGGCGGGTCGAAATCCTTCAGGTTGCCGTTGTGGGCGAAGATCCAGTAGCGGCCCCACAGCTCGCGCATGAAGGGATGGGTGTTTTCCAGCGCCACCTCGCCCTGCGTCGCCTTGCGGATGTGGGCGATGACGTTCTTCGAGCGGATCGGGTAGCGGCGCACCAGCTCGGCCACCGGCGACTCGATGGTGGCCTTCGAGTCGAGGAAGAGGCGGCAGCCGGCGCCCTCGAAGAAGGCGATGCCCCAGCCGTCGCGATGCACGTCGGTCAGCCCGCCGCGCGTATGGAAGCCCTCGAACGAAAAACAGATGTCGGTCGGCGTGTTGCAGTTCATGCCGAGCAGCTGGCACATGGCCCGTTCCCGATCAGTAGCCGGCGCCCTTGAGCAATGCGTCCAGGCTCTCGGCGGAGTAGCCGTTGAGCGTCTGGCTGCCGGCGACGATCAGCGGCACGCCGCGGCCGCCCTTCTGGCGGAATTCCCGTTGGTAGGATTCCGAGGTCGTCACGTCGCGCTCTGTGTAGGGGATGCCGCGCCGGCCCATGTGTGCCTTGGCCGCGGTGCAGTAGCCGCAGGTGGGCGTGGTGTAGATGACCAGGCCTTCACGCAATGCGGCCGGCTTGCCCGCGGCATTCAGCACGGGAGTGCCGGTATAGGTGTTGATGGCCGCGGTGACCGGGCGGGCCTTCGCTTCGGCCGGCGGGCGGTCGCCGTAATGCGTCCGTCCCTGGGCGTCCACCCATTTGTAGGGTTGTGCGCCGGCGAGGGAGCTGGCGAGGGCCGCGGCGAGGAACAGCAGGCGGTGCGGATTCGGCATTTCGGGTACGAGCCTGTTTCGATGGTGCAAGAATGCACCAATGCGCCGGCCTTGTCAGCCCCGTTCGGCGAGCGCCAGGCGGATGCCGAGGCCGATGAACAGCACGCCGGTGGCGCGGTCGAGCCAGCGGCCGAGGGCCGGCCGGCCGCGCAGCCAGCCGCCGACGCTGCCGGCGTACCAGCCGAGCGCGCCGAAGATCAGCACGGTCTGGGCGGCGAACAGCGTGCCGAGCAGCGCCGTCTGCGCCGCGGCGTTGCCGCGCGCCGGGTCGACGAACTGCGGCAGGAAGGCGAGGAAGAACAGCGCCACCTTGGGGTTGATGGCGTTGGCGACGAAGCCGCGCAGCAGATAGGCGCGCAGCGGCGTCGCATCGCTGCCGCCGCCGGCTTCGACGGTGAAATTCGCTCCCGCGCTGCGCAGCGCCTGCCAGCCGAGCCAGACCAGGTAGGCCGCGCCGGCCATCTTGAGGGCGAGGAACGCCGTCTCCGAGGCGGCGATCAGCGCGGTGACGCCGAGCGTCGCCCACACCGTGTGGGTGAAACAGCCCAGCGCGCAGCCGAGGCCGAAGCCGATGCCGGCATGGCGGCCGCGCGACAGGCCGAGGCTCAGCACCGAGAGGTTGTCCGGGCCGGGGGCGAGGGTGATCAGGGCGGCAGCGGCGAGGAAGCCGGCGATCTGGGTAATGGTCACGTCAAGCATGTTGGCTAAAGCAATTTACCACGGCGGTTCGAGCTGTTCACAGCAGCACCCGCTCGATGCCGCCGGCGTTGGCGCGGGCGACGTAGTCTTCCATCCAGTCCGGCCCCAGCAGGTGCTTTGCCAGTTCGACGACGATGTAGTCGGCGTCCGTGCCGGTGTCGTCGGCGTAGCGATGCAGGCCCTGCAGGCAGGAGGGGCAGGAGGTGAGGAGCTTTACCGGCTCGTCGCCGGGCAGGCGGGCGATGCCGCGCGCGATCTCCTCCTGCTTGCGGAAGCGCACCTGGGTGGACACGTCGGGCCGCGCCACCGCCAGGGTGCCTGACTCGCCGCAGCAGCGGTCGTTGAGGTCGACGCGGCTGCCGAGCAGCTGCGCCGCGACTTTCGTGCCGTTGTGCACGCGCATCGGGTCGTGGCAAGGCTGATGGTAAAGGTAGCGGATGCCCTTCACGCCGTCGAGCTTGACGCCCTTCTCCATCAGGTACTCGTGGATGTCGAGCAGGCGGCAGCCGGGAAAGATCTTTTCGAACTCGTACTTCTGCAGCTGGTCCATGCAGGTGCCGCAGGAGACGATCACCGTTTTGATGTCGAGGTAGTTGAGCGTGTTGGCGACGCGGTGGAAGAGCACGCGGTTGTCGGTGGTGATCTTCGGCCCCTCGTCGGCCTCGCCCGCCGCGGTCTGCGGATATCCGCAGCAGAGGTAGCCCGGCGGCAGCACGGTCTGCGCGCCGAGCTCGAAGAGCATCGCCTGCGTCGCCAGCCCCAC
>JADLGU010000328.1 GCA_020849155.1 Rhodocyclaceae bacterium
TCGACGACGTGCGCGACCTGAAGCATCCGCCCTTCGACGAGGTGAAGCCGCAGATCCAGCAGCGCCTGCAGCAGCAGATGCTCGAAAAGCACATCGCCGAGCTGCGCGCCAAGACCAAGGTCGAATAAGCGGCGGCAAACTGGCTACAATCGGCGCCATGGGCGCCGATTTTTTTTGACCATGACGAATCCCCAGGAACAACCGCCGCTCGCCGCCGGCACGATGCTCGAGGGCTACCGCATCGAGCGGAAGCTCTCGCAGGGCGGCTTTTCGGTGGTCTACCTCGCCCGCGACGCGACCGGCAAGCCGGTGGCGATCAAGGAATACCTGCCCGCCGGCATGGCGCTGCGCAGCGCCGACGCCGCCACCATCGAGGCCCGCGGCGAGCATCAGGCGGTCTTCAACACCGGCATGAAGTGCTTCTTCGACGAAGGCCGCCTGCTCGCCGGCATCGACCACCCCAACGTGGTGCGGGTCAGCAACTTCTTCCGCGCCAACGGCACGGCCTACCTGGTGATGCGCTACGAGGAGGGCGAGACCCTCAAGGAGCATGCCCGCCGGCTGCTGGAGCGCGGCGAGGCCATCCCCGAGGATTTCCTGCGCGAGGTCTTCGTCCGCCTGCTCGCCGGCCTGCGCGAGGTGCACACCCGCAAGCTGCTGCACCTCGACATCAAGCCGGCCAACATCTACCTGCGCCGCGACGGCCACCCGGTGCTGCTCGACTTCGGCGCGGCCCGCCAGGGCCTCGGCCCGGGCGCCGGCACCAACCCGGTGTTCACGCCCGGCTTCGCCGCGCCGGAGCAGCAGGGCTCGAACGAGCCGCTGGGGCCGTGGACCGACATCTACTCGGTCGGCGCCTCGCTCTACGACTGCCTGGCCGGCGACGCGCCGCAGCCGGCCGACCTGCGCCGCATCCGTGACGAGCTGGCGCCGGCGCAACAGCGCTGGGGCCGGCGCTACTCGCTGCAGCTGCTGGAACTGATCGACTGGTGCCTGATGCTGCCGGCGGCGCAGCGCCCGCAGAGCGTCTTCGCCCTGCAGAAGGTGCTGAGCGGAGAGCAGCTCGACCTCATCGACCCGGCCTGGTTCGACCAGCCGAAATAGCGGCTCACTGCTTCGGCTTGACGTTGAGGTTGTTCTTCACTTCCTTGACGCCGCCGACGCCGGCCGCGGTGCGGCCCGCCAGGCGCACCTGCTCGGCGCTGTCGACGAAGCCCGAGAGCTGCACCACGCCGTGGTAGGTCTCCACCGAGATCTCCGCCGAGGGCACGCCCTTCTTGGCCAGCAGCGCCGACTTCACCTTGGCGGTGAGCGTGCTGTCGTCCACGTACTCGCCGGCCTTCTGCCGATCGGCCATCGAGCGGGCCTTCAGCCACTCGTCCTCGTTCAATTTTCCGTCATGGTTCATGTCGGCCTTGCCGAAGAACTTCGCCACGCGGGCGTCGGCCTTGGCCTCCTCGCGGCCGATGAAGCCGTCGCGGTTGGCGTCGAGCTTGGCGAAGTCGGGGTTCTTCTGCGGCGCGGCGTCCTGGGCGAGGACGCCCGTCGCCAGGATGGCGAGGGCCAGCAGGGTGATGGATTTCTTCATGGCGGGCTCCGATGTGGGGACCGCCGAATGATATCAGCCGATGCGCTTCCTGGCGTTGCGGAACATGCGCAGCCACGGCCCGTCCTCGCCCCAGCTGTCGGGATGCCACGACATCTGCACGGTGCGGAAGATGCGCTCGGGGTGCGGCATCATGATGGTGAAGCGGCCGTCGGCGGTGGTGAGGCCGGCGATGCCGTCGGGCGAGCCGTTCGGGTTGAAGGGATAGGTTGGCGCGACGCGGCCGTGGTTGTCGACATAGCGCAGCGCGAGGATGGCCTGGTCCTTGTTGCCATGCGCAGAGAAATCTGCGCGGCCTTCTCCATGCGAGACGACGATGGGCAGTCGGCTGCCGGCCATGCCGTCGAGGAACAGCGAGGGGCTCTGCGGCACCTCGACCATGACGCAGCGCGCCTCGAACTGCTCGCTGCGGTTGCGCGCGAAGCGCGGCCAATGCTCCGCGCCGGGGATGATCTCCGCCAGGTGGCTCATCATCTGGCAGCCGTTGCAGACGCCCAGGGCAAAGGCACCGCTGCGATTGAAGAAGGCCTCGAACTCGGCGCGCAGGGCGTCGTTGAAGAGGATCGATTTGGCCCAGCCCTGCCCCGCGCCGAGCACGTCGCCGTAGGAGAAGCCGCCGCAGGCGACCAGTCCGGAAAAGTCGGTCAGCGTGACACGGCGCGATTGCAGGTCGCTCATGTGCACATCGACCGAATCGAAGCCGGCGCGATGGAAGGCGGCAGCCATTTCGACTTGGCCGTTGACGCCCTGCTCGCGAAGAATTGCAATTTTCGGCTTGGCACCCTTGGCGATCATCGGCGCGGCGATGTCGTCGGCCGGATCGAACGTCAGCGACGCCGACAGGCCGGGGTCGGCGGCATCGAGCAGCGCGTCGAACTCCTCCCGCGCGCACTGCGCGTCGTCGCGCAGCCGGGCGATCCGGTAGCTGGTCTCGGTCCAGGCACGCTGCAGGTCGACGCGCTTCTCCTTCAGCAGCGGCTTGGCGTTGCGCCAGACGCGGATCTCGTCGGCGGTGTTGAGTTCGCCGACCGTGTGGCTGCAGGCGGCGAGACCGTGGTCGCGCAGCACCTGCATCACCTTGGCGCGGTCGTCGCGGCGGATCTGCACGAGCGCGCCGAGCTCCTCGGCGAACAGCGCGCCCATGACGCGGTCGCGGAAGCGGCCACCGACCATTTCGGGCTTGCGCTCCAGCCCGTCGGCATCGTTCATCAACGGATCGTAGCAGAGCGTGTCGAGGTTGAGCGAGACGCCGCAGTGGCCGGCGAAGGCCATCTCGCAGGCGGCGGCGAAGAGGCCGCCGTCGGAGCGGTCGTGGTAGGCGAGCAGCAGGCTCGATGCATTCAACTCCTGCACGGCGGCGAAGAAACCTTTCAGGAGCGCGGCATCGGCGTCCGGCGCATGCTCGCCCATCGAGCCGTAGGCCTGGGCGAGGGCCGAGCCGCCGAGGCGGTGCCGGCCCTGGCCGAGGTCGATCAGCACGAGGTCGGTGTCGCCGGCATCGGTGCGCAGCTGCGGCGTCAGCGTTTTGCGCACGTCGGCGCAGGCGGCGAAGGCGGAGATGATCAGCGACAGCGGCGCCGTGACCTGCTTCTTGGCGCCGTTCTCTTCCCAGGCCGTCTTCATCGACAGCGAATCCTTGCCGACCGGGATGCTGATGCCCAGCTGCGGGCAGAACTCCAGGCCGACTGCCTTGACGGTGTCGAACAGCGCGGCGTCCTCGCCCGGGTGTCCCGCTGCCGCCATCCAGTTGGCGGAGAGCTTGATGCGGCCGATGTCGCCGATCAGCGCGGCGGCGAGGTTGGTCACGGCCTCGCCCACCGCCATGCGGCCGGAGGCCGGCGCGTCGATCAGCGCCAGCGGCGTCTTTTCGCCCATCGCGAAGGCCTCGCCCAGCGCGCCCTGATAGGAGAGCGTGGTGACGGCGCAGTCGGCCACCGGCACCTGCCACGGCCCGACCATCTGGTCGCGCGCGGTCATGCCGCCGA
>JADLGU010000329.1 GCA_020849155.1 Rhodocyclaceae bacterium
CTCTCTTACAAGCTGGAACTTCTTAACTTCAGTATGAGCACTCAATCTTCTGCGATCCCCAGGACCTAAACCCCAGGTCTCCAACCAACCAAGCGCCCACACCTATCGGCTGTTCAGTTGTTAAAGAACGGCCCCGGACCTAATCGGGCGGGGTTTGCAGACCAAGCTGCAAAGAAGCGGAATTATATGACCGCTACAGAAAAATGTAAACATCAGGCACGAACTTGCTCTGAATCACCGATTGGCTGTCCTTGGCATGCAATAACGGCGTGTCAGTGAAAAAGGCCAAACCCAATCAACTGGTTGGCCTCATTGAGAAATTCGTGGTTGCGGGGGCAAGATTTGAACTTGCGACCTTCGGGTTATGAGCCCGACGAGCTGCCAGACTGCTCCACCCCGCGTCTGATTGGTTCAAATGATACCGATATGCACCGCTCGCGTCAAGAAATCCCCAGCGTTCGCTGAGGCAATAACGATTCATTCAATACAAAAAATCAGTCTCGCTGGTATCATTATGCAGCCGGCACGATGAATCTGAATCGGATCGCCTAAGCCGCAACTCGATAGCTCTACCCGGATGGGACAAGCAAAGCATGAAAAGCCGTTTCGTTAGCCAATGGATCGATGATTTCCTGCGCGACAGGCCCGTGCGCGCCAATTCGCTGATTATCACCGTTTACGGAGACATGATCGCGCCGCATGGGGGCTCGGTGTGGCTGGGCAGTTTCATCAATCTGGTGAAACCGCTTGGCATCAACGACCGATTGGTCAGAACCAGCGTGTTCCGGCTATCGAAGGACGGTTGGCTCGAATCCGAGCATATCGGCCGCTGCAGTTATTACGGCCTGACTCCCGCAGGCAGGCGCCGCTTCGAACACGCCTACCGGAGAATCTATTTCCAGCCCAAGGTGCACTGGGAAGGGGATTGGCTCCTGGTCTTGACAGCGAGCAGCGACTTGTCAGCCGCGCAACGAGAGGAAGTGCGCAAGGAGCTGCATTGGGAAGGCTACGGCCAGATAGCCTCTGGCGTGCTGGCACATCCATCCGCCAACATCGAGCCCCTGATGGATATCCTGCAGAGCAACGAAGTGCAGGACGGGGTCGTGATCCTTCGCGCCAAGAACGTCGGCTCGTTTACCAGCATGCCGACCCGGGAACTGGTGCGGGAGTGCTGGAACCTGGAGTCGGTCGCCAAGGATTACAAGCGCTTTGCCGATCGCTTCCGCCCTCTGCTCAAGGCGCTGCGCAGCGCGCGCGTCCTGGATCCCGAGCAATGCTTTCTTGTTCGTACCCTGCTGATGCACGAATTCCGCCGCACGCTGCTGCGCGACCCGCAGCTGCCTGAGCAATTGCTGCCCGGCGACTGGCCCGGCAGCAGCGCCCGGCAGCTTTGCCGCGACCTGTATGTCCTGACGCAGAAGGAAGCGGAAAACCACCTGATGTCGGTCCTGCAAACGGCCAGCGGCAGATTGCCTGAAGCGGCGCCGTACTTCTACGAAAGATTCGGGGGAATCGGCTCGGCGTAGCGACAAACCGGGGCGGCATAGACAGGCGCCGCGGGAAAGTTGTGGTGCCGACAGTAGGAATCGAACCCACGACCTTCTGATTACAAATCAGCTGCTCTACCATCTGAGCTATGCCGGCGCCGTGGCATTATAGCCGATCGTCCTCGCCGCCCACCCCGCTTGCGCCAGGAGGGGTTTGGAGTAGACTCCCCGATTGAATATTCCTGCGGCGCGAGGGTATGGCTCAGGCGCAGCCAAACACAAAAGACCGGCTCAGCGTTCTTGTCATCGAGGACTCGGAAGACGATGCGATGCTGCTGGCCGGCTGTTTCAAGCGCGCCGGCTACGCGCTGGATTTCCGCCGCGTCGACAACGCCGCCGCCACCCGCGCCGCGCTGCTGAACGGCCGCTGGGACGCCGTCCTCTCCGATCACAGCATGCCGGGCTTCAATGCCCTGGCGGCGCTGGAGTTGATGCAGGGACTGCAGCTGGATCTGCCCTTCATCATCGTCTCCGGGGTCATCGAGGAAGAGACCGCCATCGCCGCCATGCGGGCGGGGGCGCACGACTATCTCTCCAAGGACCGGCTCGACCGCCTAGTCCCCGCCGTCGAGCGGGAGATCCGCGAGGCCCGGCACCGCGCCGAACGGCGCGCGGCCCTCGATTCGGTGCAGGAAAACGAGGCGCGCTTTCGCGCCCTGGTTTCGAACATCCCCGGCATGGTGTTCCAGCTGCAGCGCTCCGCCCAGGGGGAAATGCGCTTCCTCTATGTCAATGAAGGCTCCTCGCCGCTGCTCGGCCGTCATCCGGACAGCCTGCTCGCCGATGCCCGGCTGTTCTTCGAAGGCATCCTGACCGAGGATCGGGCCGCTCTCGATGCGGCGTTGGAAGACTCGGCGGCGAACCTCGCCCAGGCCAACTGGGACGGCCGCATAGTCGATGCCGCCGGCGACAGGAAATGGATCAACCTGAGGGCCGCCCCGCGCCGCGCCGCCAGCGGCGAAGTCAGCTGGGAAGGCATCGTCTCCAACATCACCCAGAGCAAGCAGGCCGAGAACGAGCTGCGCGAATCCCGCGCCCAGCTGGCCGAACTGTCCTCGCACCTGGAGGCGGCCAAGGAGGAAGAGCGCGAGCGCATCGCCCGCGACATCCACGACGAGCTCGGCGGCACCCTGGTCGCCATCAAGATCGAGACCTCCCTGCTCGCCAGCAAGCTGCCGGGCGACCCCCTGCAGCTGCGCAAGCGGGTGCGGGCCATCGAAGGCCTGATCGACGAGGCCATCAGCACGGCCGGCAGGGTGGCGCGCGAATTGCGGCCCGGCATCCTCAAGGACTTCGGCCTGGCCGCCGCGATCGAGTGCCAGGCCGACGATTTCTCCCAGCGGGTCGGGCTGGGCTGCGACACCACCGGCATCAAGCACGATATCGACCCGGACGAGAAGACTTCGCTGGCCCTGTTCCGCATCTTCCAGGAAACCCTCACCAACGTCGCCAAGCACGCCCACGCCACCTCGGTCGGCATCCGGATGCGCCTGGACGGCGACGACCTGCTGCTGGAAATCGCCGATAATGGCCGGGGCATCTCGCCCCAGGACATCAACAAGCCGAAATCCTTCGGCCTGCGCAACATCCGCGAGCGCATGCTCGGCCTGGGCGGATCGCTCGAACTGGCCGCCTGCTCGCCGCAAGGCACACGGGTGATCCTGCGGGCGCCGTACCGGCGCGGCACGGCCGCGCGGGCCGGCGCCACGGAATGATGGGAGAACCATGAACGCCCCGATTCGCATCCTGATCGCCGACGACCATGCCATTGTCCGCCACGGACTGCGGCAGATCCTGTCCGACTCCGAGGACTTCGTCGTCGCCGGCGAAGCCAAGAACGGGCTGCAGGCGCTGCAGATGGCGCGGCAGGACGCATGGGACGTGGTGCTGATGGACGTCTCCATGCCGGACAAGAACGGCATCGACACGCTCAAGCAGCTGAAGAAGGAGTTCCCCAAGCTGCCGGTGCTGATGCTCAGCATGCACCCCGAGGAGCAGTACGCCATTCGCGCCCTCAAGGCCGGCGCGTCCGGCTATCTCACCAAGCAGAGCGCCCCCGAGCAGCTGGTCACCGCCATCCGCCAGGTGGCCAGCGGCAAGAAGTACGTCAGCCCCTCGCTGGCCGAGGAACTGGCCAACGCCATCACCGACGACTCGGAACGGCCGCCGCATGAAAAACTGTCCGACCGCGAGTACCAGACCCTGGTGATGATCGCCTCCGGCAAGACCCTGACGCTGATCGCCGAGGAGCTCAAGCTCAGCGTCAAGACCGTCAGCGTCTACCGGGCCCGCCTGCTCGAGAAGATGAAGCTGAAGAACAACGCCGAACTAACCCACTACGGCCTCAAGCACGGGCTCGTCGAATAAGGCTTCAAGTCCGGCCGGCGCCTGCCGTTATTGCTGCATGAAAGATAGGCATCATGGCAGCGATCACCCAACCGTCTGAAATCGCCAGGGAAGCCCTGCGCCGCCTGGCCACGCGCCGGATTCCGCCGACGCCGGAGAACTATCGGGTTCTCTACCACGAGATCGCCGGCACCCAGGTCCAGGAGGATTTCCCCGAAAGGGCGATGAAAGCCCTGGCCAGCAAGCTGCCGCGCGCCACCGCCGAGCAGGTGCGCTTCTGCCAGCAGCTGGACAGCGCCATCGGCGGCAAGGACTGGTCGGCCGTTTCCGGCGCCCTCAACGCCACCCTCAAGGCCTTCGAGGCCGAGCCCCTCGACTGGTCACGCCTGATCGAAGACCTGCTCGGCCAGATGGAACGCCGCCATGCCGGCCTGACCCCGGCCAAGAAGCGCGAAGCCGTCGACCATGTCCTGAACTCGGCCGGCAGCGACCCCAAGAACCTGCACGAGCGCCTGCAGTCGCTGCTGCGGTCCTGGAGCAAGTCGGGCATCGCGGCGGAGGCGCCGGCGCTTGCCGCGGAAGCCACCCAGGAAAAAAGTCTGTCTGCGCAGGACGGCGAATCCGAACCGGCCCAGGAGTCGCGGCTGCCTGGCGGCGAACTGCGCGAGCTGATCGCCCAGCTGGTGGAGAGCACCGTCAGCATGCTGCTGATCGACACCCCGGAGCTGGCCGACGAAGCCTCGTCGCTGGCCGAAGGCATCCGGCAGGCGCGCGACACTGCCACCTTCGCCCTCCTGGCCAAGCGCCTCAAGCAGTTCAACTACCGCCTGAACTTCGTCGCCGAGGACCAGGCCGAGCTGAAGGCCGCGCTGCAGAAGCTGCTGCAGCTGGTCATCGAGAACATCAGCGAGCTGGTGGAGGACGACAAATGGGTGCAGGGCCAGATCGGCATGGTGCTGGACCTGTTCGGCGAGCCGCTCAACATCCGCCGCCTCGACGACGTCGGCCAGCGCCGGAAGGAAGTCATCTATCGGCAAAGCGCCCTCAAGAAGAACCTCAACGAGGCCAAGGAACGGCTGAAGACCATGCTGACCGGCTTCGTCGACCACCTGGCCAGCTTCTCGACCTCGACCAGCGACTACCACGACAAGATCGAGCAGTGCGCGGTCAAGATCTCCGCCGCCAACGACCTGGCCGAGCTGAACGACGTGATCGTGGAAGTGATGCGCGAGACCCGCGTCATCCAGTTGAACGCCCAGCGTTCGCGCGACGAGCTGAACAGCATGCGGGCCCGCGTCGCCGAGGCGGAGCAGGAAGTCGTGCGCCTGCAGAACGAATTGACCGAAACCAGCGAGATGGTGCGCCACGACCAGCTCACCGGCGCACTCAACCGCAAGGGGCTGGAAGAAACCCTCGACCGCGAGCTGGCGCGCGCCCAGCGCCGGCAGACGCCGATCTGCGTCGCCCTGCTCGACGTCGACACCTTCAAGCGGCTCAACGACACCTACGGCCACCAGACCGGCGACGAAGCCCTGATCCATCTGACGCGGGTGATCCGCGAAACCATGCGCCCGCACGACACCCTAGCCCGCTACGGCGGCGAGGAATTCCTCATCATCCTGCCGGACACCTCGCTCGACGACGCCATGACGGCGCTCACCCGCCTGCAGCGCGAGCTGACCAAGCGCTTCTTCCTGCACAACAACGAGAAGCTGCTCATCACCTTCAGCGCCGGCGTCACCGCCTTCCGCGAGGGCGAGCCTCGGGGGGAAGCCATCGCCCGCGCCGACGCGGCGATGTACCAGGCCAAGAAAAGCGGCAAGAACCGCGCCGTCGCCGCCGACTGATTAAACCCGTACTGCAAAGAAAAATCGCCGGGTTTCCCCGGCGATTTTTTTGGGAGTCAGGGGACTTCAAAACCCTGCACGCAAGGAGGCGTGTACAGGCGTTATCGGCGGCAATTTAGGAAACTTGAGAATATTTTTACGGCGCAAAACGAAAGCGCTTATTGCTCAAAGAATTAGGGCGGAACCTTGCGATTCCGCCCTAAAGTTTTCCCTCGGCAATCCGTTACTGCACTTGACGGCGACATCATCGCCCGCCGGATCGGGAGTCAGGGGGCGGCGCTGTCAAAACCCTCAAACTTGCAAGGAGAACTGAAATGCCTCAGGTAATCAATAGTAACATCGCGTCCCTCAACGCACAACGCAACCTCAACACCTCGCAGACCGCCCTCGCCACCTCGCTGCAGCGCTTGTCTTCAGGCCTGCGTGTCAACAGCGCCAAGGACGACGCGGCCGGCCTGGCGATTTCCGAGCGGATGACGGCGCAGATCCGCGGCCTCAACCAGGCCGCCCGCAACGCCAACGACGGCATCTCGCTGGCACAGACCGCGGAAGGCGCGCTTGGCGAAATCGGCAACAACCTGCAGCGCCTGCGCGAACTGGCCATCCAGTCCGCCAACGGCACCAACAGCGCCAGCGACCGCGCCTCCCTGCAGGCTGAAGCGGCCCAGCTGACGTCGGAAATCACCCGCGTCGCCAGCCAGACTCAGTTCAACGGCCTCAACCTGCTCGACGGTTCGTTTACCAGCCAGACCTTCCAGGTCGGCGCCAACGCCAACCAGACGATCTCGGTCTCCTCGATCGCCGACTCGCGCTCCTCCGCACTCGGCAGCCATGTCCTTGTCGCGGACGGCACGATCACAGGGAACGTGGTCACTGCCGCTTCGGGCGCAGTCACGAACGGGGTCACTATTGAGACCGACCTCACCATTACCACCAATGCCGGTACCACCAGCGCGATATCGTATGCCGCCAACGCCGGCGCCGACGCCGTCGCAACGGCCATCAACAGCGCCGCCGGCACGTTGGGCGTAACAGCTACGGCCACCAACAGCGCGGCGCTGGCCAGCCTGTCGCACGCCGGCACCGTCACCTTCAACCTGAACAACCAGGCCATCTCCGTGGTCGTCGCTGACCAGAATGATCTGTCCAACGTGATCTCGGCCATCAACGGCGTCCAGGGCACCACCGGCGTAACGGCTGCTTTCACGAGCACTTCCTCGAAGGCCTCGATCACACTGTCCACCACCGATGGCCGCAATATCGAGTTCGAGGATTACACCAACAATGGCAACGCGACCGCCTCGGTCTCATTTGGCGGAACGACGCTCACTGAAGGCACGGCGGTTTCGGCTGTCAAGACCGGCACCATCTCGCTCTCCAGCACGCAGGGTCCGATTTCCACGGCCAACGCCAGCGCTGAGGTCTTCGCTGGGGCCGGCGTGAACAACAGCTCGTTCCTCTCTGTTGCCGCCCTGGATATTTCCACAGCCTCTGGCGCCCAAAGCGCCATCGGCGCGCTCGACTCTGCCCTGACCCAGATCAACAGCTCGCGCGGCGCGCTGGGCGCCTACCAGAACCGCTTCACTTCTGCGATCGCCAACCTGTCGACCACGGCCGAGAACATCTCGGCCGCCCGCAGCCGGATCAAGGATGCCGACTTCGCGGCGGAAACCGCCGAGTTGACGCGCAACCAGATCCTGCAGCAGGCCGGCACGGCGATGCTGGCGCAGGCCAACGCGCTGCCGCAGAACGTCCTGACGCTGATTCGCGGTTAAGCTCTCCAGGAAGTTTGAGGATGGGTGCCGGCGGTGACGCCGGCACCCGAATCCGGACACCAGGAGATCAGCATGACGATACAGCAGATCGTCAATCCGTCGGCCTACGGCTTGCAGGGCGCCTCTGCTTCGACCCGCCCGGCAGGGGCCAAGCAGCCCGCGCCGGCTTCCGCCCCCTTGGTCGAGCAGCCATCCCTGCCCGCCATCGAGCAGCTTGAGGTTGCCGTAGAGGCCGTCCAAAAGGCCATCGAACCGGTGGCACGGGACTTGCAGTTCTCGATCGACAAGGAAACCGGCAAAACGATCATCTCGGTGGTGGATGCGGCGACCAAGGAGGTCATCCGGCAGATCCCCGGGGAGGAAATCCTGGCTATCGCCAGGGCCATCGATCGGATGCAGGGATTGCTTTTCAATCAGAAGGCTTAGCGGACGCAGGAGGCAACGGGCAAATGGCGCTCTCATCACCAGGACTCGGCTCCGGGCTGGATGTCAGCAGCCTGGTCAGCCAGCTGATGACGCTGGAGCAACGGCCTCTTACCGCACTAAACACCAAGGAAGCCAAGTACCAAGCTCAGCTGACGGCCTACGGCAGCCTGAAGGGCGCCCTTTCTTCCTTCCAGAACGCCGTTGCATCGCTTGCCACCCCGGCAAAATTTTCCGCCGCCAAGGCAAGCCTTGCCGACGCGACGGTCGCCACGGTCGGCGCTTCCGCCGGCGCCGCGGCGGGAAATTATTCCCTCGAGGTGCAGACCCTGGCCCAGGCCCACAAGCTCAAGTCGGGCAGTTTCACGAACACCTCGGACACCGTCGGCACCGGCACCATCACCGTTCAGTTCGGCACCTACAGCGGCGGCAGCTTCACGCTCAACGCCGACAAGGGCGCCGCCACCATCAGCATCGACAGCGGCAAGTCCTCGCTGGCCGGCGTGCGCGACGCCATCAACGCCGCCAACGCCGGCGTCTCGGCCAGCATCGTGAACGACGGCAGCGGCAACCGCCTGGTCATCGCCTCCAAGGACTCGGGCCTGGCCAACGCCCTGAAGATCACCGTGGCCGACGACGACGCCAACCACACCAATAATTCCGGCCTGTCGCAGCTGGTCTACGATGCCTCGACCGGCGGCACCACCAACCTGACCCAGACCGTGGCGGCGCAAAACGCCGTCGCCGTCATCGACGGCATCACCGTCAGCAAGGCCTCGAACACCATCAGCGACGCCATCGAAGGCGTGACGCTCACCCTGCTCAAGGCCAACACCCCGAGCGCCACCACTCTCAGCGTCAGCCGCGACACGGCCGGCGTGCAGGCCTCGGTGCAGTCCTTCGTCAAGGCCTACAACGACCTGAAGAAGACCATCGACGACCTGTCGAAGTACGACGCGGCGAACAAGCGCGCCTCGACCCTGACCGGCGACGCGACCGTGCGCTCGGTGCAATCGCAGCTACGCGGCCTGTTCAACACCGCCCTGACCACGGCCGGCGGCGGGCTGAGGCTGCTCTCCGACATCGGCATCGGCTTCCAGGCCGACGGCACGCTGAAGCTCGACAGCACCAAGCTCAACACCGCAATGAGCGATCCAACCAAGGACATCTCGACCCTGTTCGCCGCCGTCGGCAAGCCCACCGACAGCCTGGTCTCCTTCACCGGCTCGACCACCGACACAAAAAACGGCGCGTATTCAGTCGAGGTCAGCCAGCTGGCTACCCAGGGCAAAGCAGTGGGCGGCAGCGCCGCCGCCCTGACCATCTCGGCTGGCAGCAACGACACGCTCACCCTGACGGTGGACGGCAGCGCGGCCAGCATCACGCTGGCCGCCGGCACCTACACTGCCGCGGCACTGGCCGCCGAGCTGCAGTCGAAGATCAACGGAGCACTGTCGGCCTCGGGTGGCGCGGTCACGGTCAGCCAATCCGCCGGGGTGCTGACCGTCGCCTCCAACCGTTACGGCGCCGCCTCGACGGTGACGCTCACCGGCGGCACGGCCAAGGCGGACCTGTTCGGTACCCAGACCGAAACCGCCGGCGCGGATGTCGCCGGCAGCCTCGGCGGCGCAGCCGCCACCGGCTCGGGCCAGATCCTGACCGGCAGCGGCGACGCCAGCGGCCTGGCGATCAAGGTGACCGGCGGCGCCACCGGCGGCCGCGGCACCGTCAGTTTCGCCCGCGGCTTCGCCTATGAGCTGGACAAGCTGGTGGGCCGCATGCTGGAGAACGACAGCCTGATCGACGGCCGCATGGACGGAATCAATGCATCGATCAAGAGTCTCGGCTCCCAGCGCGAGGCGCTCCTGCGCCGGCTGGACGCCGTGGAAATGCGCTACCGCGCCCAGTTCACCGCGCTGGACGGCATGATCGCCAGCATGACCAAGACCAGCAACTTCCTAACCCAGCAGCTGGCCAATCTGCCGACGCCTGGCTCAACCGAATAATGAAGGACGAGGAGAAGAATATGTTCGCCGCTATGCATAATCCGCGCGCCGCCTATGGCAAGGCCGGCGTCGAGATGAGCGTCGAGACCGCCGACCCGCACCAACTGGTGCTGATGCTGTTCGACGGCGCCATGCTGTCCATTGCCGCCGCCTCGGTACACATGCGGCACAACGAAGCCCACGAGATCGCCCTCAAGGGCGAGGCGATCTCCAAGGCCATCAACATCATCTGCAACGGCCTCAAGGCCAGCCTCGACATGGACAGCGGCGGCGAGCTCGCCGTCAAGCTGGCGGCGCTGTACGATTACATGTGCGCCCGGCTGCTGCACGCCAATCTCCACAACCAGCCGGCGGCGCTCGACGAGGTCAGCCATCTGCTGGCGGAACTGAAGAGCGCCTGGGCGCAGATCGGGGGAAAGCCGTGAGCCAGATCGCTTTCTACGAATCCCTGCAGCGCCTCTCGGCCCAGATGGCCGAGGCGGCGGCGGCCTGCGACTGGGAGCGGCTGACAACCCTGGAGCGCGACTGCGCCGGGCTGGCCCGCCGCCTGGAATCGGCCGCCGGGCCAGGCGAGGCGCTCAGCCGCGAGGAACAGTCGCGCAAGCGCGAGCTCATCCTGCGCATCCTGGCCGACGACGCCGAAGTGCGCCGCCACGTCGAGCCGTGGATGGAGCAGGTCAAGTGCTTCCTCGGCGCCGGCGCCCGCCATCGCGACCTGCGTCGCGCCTACGGCCAGGACAAGAGTCAGTAGCGCCGGCACGGCGGCGCCGGAGCAGGCATGATTCCGAGCGACCTCGCCGCCCGCCTGCGCCTGCTCAGCGAATCGCTGGTCAATCCCGTCGCGCCGGTGCGCGGCATCCCTGACGAGCTGCCCGAACTGCCCATCGGCCAGCGGTTCACCGCCCGCATCGAGAGCGCCCAGCCCGACGGCACCTTCCGCGCCATCGTCGCCGGCCGCAGCCTGAGCCTGGCCCTGCCGCAGCCGGCCCAGGCCGGCGACAACCTCGAGCTGGTCGTCACCGGCCGCACGCCCCGCCTGGTGGCGGCCCAGCCGGCCGGCGCCGCGGCGGCGACGCCGCCCGCGCTCGTTGTCGGCCAGCGCTTCCTGGCGCGCATCGAAGCCTCCCTCCCCGACGGCAGCTATCGGGCGCAAGTGGCCGGCAGCGCGCTGACCCTGGCGCTCCCGGACGCCGCCCAGCCGGGCGAATCCCTCGAACTCGTGGTCACCGCCCTCGCCCCGCGCCTGGTGAGCGCGCAGCGGGCCGACATCGCGGCGGCCGGACGCGCCGTCCTTTCCCCCACCGGCCAGTTGCTCGGCGCGCTCCTCGCCAATACCGGCCAGCCGCCGCAGGCGCCGACGCTGGCCGCCGCGGCGCCCCTCCTGCCGCAAGCGCCCGCCGAGACCGCTACGTTGACCCAGGCCCTCAAGCAGACCCTCGCCGAGAGCGGCCTGTTCTACGAAGCGCATCTGGCCCAGTGGCTGGCCGGCCGTCACAGCCTCGAAGCCCTCCGCCGCGAACCGCAGGCGCGCCTGGCCCGCGCCACGCCGACCGAGAGCGGCGCGGCGGCAGCGCCGCCCGCGACCGACACGGTCTCCGGCGCCGAAGCCGCCATGGCGCGCGGCGTCGGCGCGCCCGGCGGCCTGGCCGCCGAACTGCAAACCCTGGTACAGCAGCAGCTCGACGCCGCCGCCACCCAGCAGATCGTTTGGCGCGGCGAACTCTGGCCGGGACAGGCCCTGCAGTGGGAAATCGCAGCGGAGGAGCGGCCGGGCGGGCAACCCGGGGAAGAGGCCGCGCCCGAGTGGCGCACGACCCTGCGGCTGGCCTTGCCGCATCTCGGGGCGGTCGCCGCCGAACTGCGATTGTCGGGGGAAAAAGTCGGTCTCGCCATGACGGCGGACCCGGCCCGCATCGGCGAACTCCGCCAGGGGCTGGGCGAACTGGCCGCCGCCTTCGCCGCCGCCGGCCTGCCGCCGCTCGCCGCACGGGTGGAAGCGCATGAGCCCGCCTGAACCGCGCCGGGAAGCCGTGGCGCTGGCCTACTCGGCGGCCGAGCGCGCGCCGCGGGTGGTCGCCAAGGGCCGCGGCCTGATCGCCGAGGAGATCATCGCCCGGGCGCGCGAGCACGGCGTGTTCGTGCACGAGTCGCGCGAGCTGGTGACCCTGCTGATGGAGGTCGACCTCGACGCGCGCATCCCGCCGCAGCTGTATGTCGCCGTGGCCGAGCTGTTGGCCTGGCTCTACCGCCTGGAACACGGCCTGGAGCCGCCACAATCCACGCCATAACGATTAAACTTGCGGCATGAGCGACGTCGGCGAGAAAAAGCACCCGGAGGAAGACCACCAGCTCCGCTTCGAGCTGATGCAGGCGGACGACTACGGCAAGTACCTGCTGCACTCCAAGAAGGAGATCCTCTTCATCCTGCGCGCCATGCGCGAGAAGGGGGACATGGTCACCGTCTACTTCAACCAGGGCAACGATTTCCTGCTTACCACCCTACTCGACATCAGCGCCGACGGCGGCTCCATGCTGCTCGACCCCGGCAGCAATGCCGAGATGAACCGCAAAGCCCTGCAAAGCGACAAGCTGGTGTTCATCGCCGCCCACGACAAGGTGAAGATCCAGTTCACCGTGCGCCGGCTGGCCGGCACGGAATACCGGGGACGGGAGGCCTTCCGCGCGCCGGTGCCCGACGAGATGCTGCGCTTGCAGCGGCGCGAGTACTACCGCCTCACCGCGCCCGTCGCCCACCCGTTGCGCTGTTCGATCCCGGTCAAGCTCGCCGACGGCAGCCGCACCACCGTCGAGACCACGGTGATCGACATCAGCGGCGGCGGCCTGGCGGTGATGGCGCCGCCCGAGGGCGTCGAGTTCGAGACCGACCACCTGTTCGAGAACTGCCGCATCGAACTGCCCGAAGTCGGCACCGTCCTGACCACCCTCCGGGTGCGCAACGTCTTCGAGTTCACCCAGCGCAGCGGCGCCAAGCACAAGCGTTCGGGCTGCCAGTTCGTCGACCTGCCCGGGCCGATGCTGACCCTGATCCAGCGCTACATCATCCGCGTCGAGCGGGAGCGCAAGGCCAGGGAAACCGGGATGATGTAAAGCGGGGACGATGTAAGGCGCCGGACGCACGTCCCGGCCGCCGTCTTGCGCAGACCGACTTTTCAGACCTGCATGTTCATGATGTCGTGGTAGGCGGAGACCAGCCGGTTGCGCACCTGCACCATCTGCTGGAACGACAGGTTGGCCTTCTGCAGCGACATCATCACGTCCTGCAGGCTGGCGTTGCCGTTGCCGGCGGAAAAATCCTGGGCCAGCTTCTGGGCGTCCACCTGGGCCTGATTCACCTGGTCGAGGGTGCTCTTCAGGATCTGGCCGAAATCGGCCGCCCCGGCCTCCCCCGCCGGCTTGGACTGCAAGGCCTTGCCCGAGGCAAGCTGCGCCGTCGCCCGCAGTTCGGAAAGCATTTGGTCTATGCCGCGCGTGTCCATGGCCGTGCTCCTGAAAATCCCATCCTACTCATTGCAAGCCTTGTGCCAGGCTCTTAAACAGCGCCGGCGGTGCGGTACTGCTGCAGCTTGTAGCGCAGGGTGCGCTCGGAGATGCCCAGCAGCTCGACCGCCCGCTTGCGCGAGCCGTTGACCGCCGCCAGGGTGTCGAGGATGTGCTGCCGCTCCAGCTCGCGCATGTTGGCGGGGGCCGCCTGAGGCCGCGCCACGGGGCCGATTTCCTGTTTGGCGACAGGCGGTTCGGGCGTCTCGACGGGCATCGAGAACTGCAGGGAAAGCTGCAGATGCTCGGCCGCCACGGCGTCGCCGCCGGCCAGGATCAGGGCCCGCTGTACGCTGTTCTCCAGCTCCCGCACGTTGCCCGGCCAGGCGTGGGCCGCCAGCAGCGCCTCGGCGTCGGCGGCAAACCTTGCCGCCGGGCTGCCATGCTGGGCGGCAAAATGCCGCGCCAGCGGCAGGATGTCGGCCGGCCGTTCGCGCAGGGCCGGGATCTGCAGCGGAAAGACATTCAGGCGGTACTACAGGTCCTCGCGGACGCGGCCGGCCGCCACTTCCCTGGCCATGTCGCGGTTGCTGGTGGCCAGCACGCGGATGTCGAGGGCGATCGGCTTCTTGCCGCCGACCCGCTCCACCTCGCGCTCCTGCAGCACCCGCAGCAGCTTGGCCTGCAGCGCCAGCGGCATTTCGGAAATCTCGTCGAGCAGCAGGGTGCCGCCCTGGGCCTGCTCGAACTTCCCGGCCTGGGCCGCCTGCGCCCCGGTGAACGAGCCCTTCTCGTGGCCGAACAGGGTGGCCTCCAGCAGGTTCTCGGGGATCGCCGCGCAGTTGATGGCGACGAAGGGCGCCGCGGCGCGCGCCGAACGGGCATGGATGTGTCGGGCGAACACCTCCTTGCCGGTGCCCGATTCGCCGGTCAGCAGCACCGTGGCCTCGGTCCTGGCCACCCGTGCCGCCAGCGCCAGCAGGTTGCGGGTGCGCGGGTCGGCGGCGATGACGCCCTCCTCCTGCTGCGGCCGCAGGGCGTGGCGGGCCACGTGCTCGAGCAGCACGCCCGGCTCGAAGGGCTTGAGGAGGAAGTCGCAGGCCCCGGCGCGCATCGCCGATACCGCCTTGTCCACGTCGCCGAAAGCCGTCATCAGCAGCACCGGCAGATGAGGCGAGGCGGCGCGGATGGCGCGCAGCAGTTCGATGCCGTCCATCGGCTGCATGCGCAGGTCGCTCACCACCAGGTTGAAGGCCTCGCGCTCCAGCAGGCGCAGGGCGGCCGGCCCGTCGGCGGCGCCGATGACGCGGTGGCCGGCGCACTCCAGCGTCAGGCAGAGGGCGTCGCGCAGCTGCAGGTCGTCCTCGACGACCAGGAGGTTCAATGGCTCAGACATAGGGTGCTCCGTTCGGGTTGTGACTTGATTGCGGGAAAGCCGGCGCAGGCCGGCAGGCTCAGGACGAAGACGCTGCCGGCGCCCGGCGCCGAGTCGACCTCGAGGTTGCCGCCATGGGCGCGCGCCACGCCGCGGGCGATGGCCAGGCCCAGCCCGGTGCCCTCGGCGCGGGTGGTGAAGAAGGGCTCGAACAGCCGCTCCTGGGTGGCGGCATCCATGCCGCGGCCGTTGTCGCGCACCTCCAGGCGCAGGCTGGCATCGGCCTGCAACTGCGCCTCCAGCGCCACCCGGCCGCCGCCGGCGCTGGCGTCGAGAGCGTTCTCGAGGAGGTTGATGATGGCCCCCGAGAGGGCCTTGCGGTTGCCGTTGACGGCGGCGCCGCGGCTGTCGTCGCCGACGATGAAGGCCACCTCGCGGCGGCGCGCCAGCGGCTCGAAGACCTGCGCCGCCTCGGCCAGCAGTTCCGCCACCGGAATCGTCTCGCCGCCGGTGGTCTCGCCGCGGGCGAAGCTGAGCATGTCGCGGATCAGGCGCTCCAGATGCTGCAACCGCTCCACCACCCGGCCGCCGCAGCGCGCCCGCTCGGCTTCGGGCAGGCGCGGGTTCTCCAGGGCGCCGGCGTAGAGCAGCGCCGCCGCCAGCGGCGTGCGCAGCTGGTGAGCCAGGCCGGCAGCCATTTCGCCCATGGCCGCCAGGCGCTCGTTTCTCGCCGCCTGGGTCTTCATGCGGTGGGCTTCGCTGACGTCGTGGATCAGCACCAGCCGGCCGCCGCTGGCGGCCAGGCGGGTCTCGCTCACGGCGACGCGGCGGCCGCGCAGGCGCGGCATCTCCCATTCGCCCGGCGTCGCCGTCGGCGCCAGGCAGGATGCGGCGAATTCCTCCCAGACCCGGCCCTCGAGGTCGGCGCCGAGAGTGCAGGCCGCCGCCGGATTGGCCTGCTCGACCCGGCCGCAGGCATCCAGCACCGCCACGCCGGCGGGCAGGGCGTCGAGCAGCCGCGCCAGGCGCTCGGTGAGCGCGGTCTTCTCCTCGATCTCGCGCTTCAGCCGGCCATTGGCCAGGGCCAGTTCGGCCGTCAGGCCGGCCACCTGCTCCTGCAGGCTGGTATACGCCCCGGCAAGATCTTCCGAGGCCTGGCTGAACAGGCGGAAGGCCTCGGCCAGGCGTCCGGCTTCGAGCTGCTGTGCGGGGTTTGCGGCGTTCTCCATGGGCTGCCCCTGTGACGGGATGGCCGCAGATTACGCCCGGGGCAAACCGGCCAAGCCGGCAAATAGGGGGCAAAAATTGCCGCTTATCTCCAGAACGGTTCTTGCATGGCGTGGGCAGAATGCCGCCAGATGCCCGAAGCGGGCCCGCAACGACATGGTGACCCTATGGCCGATACCTCATTCTCGCTAAGCGCCTTCATGCGGCTGCCGATGCAGCAGAAGCTGCTCAGCATCATCGCCCTCTCGCTGGTGGCCGCCCTGGTCGTGGCCGCCTGGACCTGGACGCGCGCCCCGACCTTCTCGGTGCTGTTTACCAACGTCTCGGAGCGCGACGGCGGCCACATCATCGCCGCCCTGCAGCAGCTGAACGTGCCGTTCAAGTTCTCCGATTCGGGCGGCGCCATCCTGGTGCCGCAGCAACAGGTGCACGAGCTGCGCATGCGGCTCGCCTCGCAGGGCCTGCCCAAGGGCGGCCTGGTCGGCTTCGAGCTGATGGAGACGCAGAAGCTCGGCATGTCGCAATTCATCGAGCAGATCAATTTCCAGCGCGCCCTGGAAGGCGAGCTGTCGCGCTCGATCCAGTCGCTCGCCGCGGTGCAGGGCGCCCGCGTGCACCTGGCCATCCCCAAGCAGACCGGCTTCCTGCGCGACGACCAGAAGCCCTCGGCCTCGGTGGTGCTGAATGTCGCGCCCGGCCGCAGCCTCGATCCCAACCAGGTGGCCGGCATCGCCCACATGGTGGCCGCCAGCGTGCCGCACCTGCCCGCCGCCAACGTCAGCGTGATCGACCAGAACGGCAGCCTGCTCTCATCCGAGAAGGGCAACGGCCGCGGCGCCGGCCTCGACGCCAGCCAGTTGAAATACGTGCAGGAAATCGAAGCGATCTACGTCAGGCGCATCGAGACCATCCTGGCCCCGCTGCTCGGGCCCGGCAACTTCCGCGCCCAGGTGACAGCCGACATCGATTTCTCGCAATCGGAACAGGTGGCGGAAACCTACAAGCCGAACCCGCCCACCGAAGCCTCCATCCGCAGCCAGCAGGTGAGCGAGGATGGCAGCGGCAAGCCGGCGGCGGCTGGCGTGCCCGGCGCGCTGTCCAACCAGCCGCCGGTGCCGGCCACCGCGCCGATCACCGCCCCGCCCGCTCCCGGCACGCCGGGCGCGGCAGCCGGCGCCACTGCCCCCGGGGCGACCGCCGGCGTCAGCGCCGCCGCCCAGGGCCGCCGCGACGCCACCACCCACTACGAACTCGACAAGACCATCCGCCACGTCCGCCAGCCGGTCGGCGCCATCAAGCGCCTGTCGGCGGCGGTGGTGGTCAACCACCGCAAGGACGTCGGCGGCGACGGCAAGGCCAGCTTCAAGCCGATGAGCGCCAAAGAGATGACCCAGATCAACGACCTCGTCAAGGAGGCCATGGGCTATAACAAGGACAGGGGCGACAGCCTCAACGTGCAGAACACCCCGTTCGCCACCGGCGACAAGCAGGAGGTGGAGGCCACCCCCTTCTGGAAGAACCCGACCCTGATCGGCTGGGTGCTGGAAGGCCTCAAGTATCTGGTCTTCGCCGGGCTGGCCGGCTACCTGTTCTTCGGCGTGGTGAAGCCCTTCCTGCGCAAGCTGATGGAGCGCGCCGCGACCCTCCCCGAGCCGCCGCCCCCCGGCAGCCTCGCCTACGAGGGCGGCCCCGGCAGCCCGGCCAGCTACGATCACAAGGTGCAGGCGGCACGCGACCTGGCCCGCCAGGAGCCGAAGGCCGTGGCGATGGTGATCAAGGACTGGGTCGGCGGCAACCAGCCGGCCGGAAAAGTACAGTAAGGACCGATCATGGGAAGCGAGGACGGCATCACCAAGAGCGCCATGCTGCTGATCACCCTCGGCGAAGACGAGGCCGCCGAGGTGCTCAAGCATCTCGGCCCGCGCGAAGTGCAGAAGCTGGGCGCCGCCATGGCGGCGCTGAAGTCGGTGCCGCGCGACAAGGTCGAGGACGTGGTGGACGAGTTCTACCAGGAGACCCAGCGCGGCGCACCGATGGTGGCCGACGAGGAGTACATCCGCGGTATGCTGACCAAGGCGCTCGGC
>JADLGU010000330.1 GCA_020849155.1 Rhodocyclaceae bacterium
CATCTGCGGCTGGAGCAGGTCAGGCTCTACGAGACGCCCAACTGCTGGGCCGACGCGCTGCGCGGTGAACTGCGGCAGGATTGATGGCGGAGGCGGTAGGATTCGAACCCACGATGCCCTTGCGGACCTGGCTGATTTCAAGTCAGCTGCATTCAACCGCTCTGCCACGCCTCCGAATCGCTTGAAATTTTATCATGGCGCCCCAACTGGCCATGCCGTGCAACGATTGAAACTTTAGCCGGCATTCGATAGTCTTACGTTCGCACTTTCCCGTAACCGGAGGAATCCATGCAACCCGTTCCAGTCGTCGGACAAGCCACCCAGGAGCTCGCGCTCCAGCACAACCGCGTCCTGCGCAACACCTACCTGCTGCTCGCCCTGACGCTGCTGCCGACGGCCGTCGGCGCCCTGGTCGGCGTGCAGCTCAATTTCGCCTTCATGGCCGGCAGCCCGTTCATTTCCTTCCTGCTGTTCCTGGCCGTCGCCTGGGGCTTCATGTGGGGCATCGGCAAGACCAAGAACAGCGGCATGGGCGTCGTCCTGCTGCTGGGGTTCACATTCTTGATGGGCGTCATGCTCGGCCCGATCCTGCAGGTCAGCCTGGGCTTTCGCAACGGCGGCGCCCTGATCGCCACCGCGGCGGCCGGCACCAGCATCATCTTCCTGACCCTGGCGGGCATCGCCACCGTGACCAAGAAGGACTTCAGCTTCATGGGCAAGTTCCTCTTTATCGGCGTGATCCTGCTGCTGGTGGCGATGCTGGCCAACATCTTCCTGCAGATCCCGGCGCTGTCGCTGACCATTTCGGCGATTGCGGTGCTGATCTTCTCTGCCTACATCCTCTACGACGTCAGCCGCATCGTCACCGGCGGCGAGGACAACTACATCGTCGCCACGCTGTCGATCTATCTCGACATCTACAACCTGTTCGTGCATCTGCTCAATCTGCTGCTGGCCTTTGCCGGCGAGCGCGACTGAAGCCGGACCGAGCCAGGAAAGGCGGCCTGCGGGCCGCCTTTTTTATCGCCGCTCGAACAGGGCGATGGATTCGACGTGGGAGGTGTGGGGGAACATGTTGGCGATGCCGGCGCCGCACAGACGGTAGCCCTTCTCCCGCACCAGCACCGCAGCGTCGCGGGCCAGTGTGGCCGGGTTGCAGGAGACATAGACGATCCGTCCAGGCCCATCTTCGCCCAGCGCCCTGACCAGCTCGATGGCGCCCTCGCGCGGCGGATCCACCAGCCACTTGTCGAGCCGGCCCCAGCCGGCGAGCAGTTCAGGCGTCGCCTCGAACAGGTTGGCCGCCACGAATTCGGCATGCTCCGACAGGCCATTCATGGCGGCATTGATTTCGCCCCGTTGTACCAGGGCCTGGCTGCCTTCGATTCCGAGCACCCGCGCTCCGCACCGGGCAATCGGCAGAGTGAAATTGCCAAGGCCGCAGAATAGATCGCCAATGCGCTCGCCGGCCCCCGGTTGCAGCAGTTGCACGGCGCGTCGCAACAGCATGCGATTGATGCCATGGTTGACCTGGGTGAATTCGTTGGGACGGAACTGCAGCCCCAGGCCGAAATCGGGCAAACGGTACTCCAACGGCGGAGCATCGATCGGATGGAAGGGCTGCGCCGTTTCAGGGCCGCCAGGCTGCAGCCAGAGCTGGATGCCATGCGCTTCAGAGAATTCCCGCAGGGCTGACTCGTCGGCAACGGTAAGGCCTTGCAGGATGCGCAGCACCAGCACCGTCACGCCATCGCCGACCGCCACCTCGATCTGCGGCAGGCGGTCGGCGATCGACAAGCCATCGACGAGCCGGCGCAAGCGGGGCAGCAAGGCGGAGACCGCCGGCGGAAGCACAGCGCAGCTATCCATGTCGGCGATGTAGCTGCTGCGCTTTTCGTGAAAGCCTACCAGCACGCCGCCCTTCTTCGGCACCCGCCTTACCGACAGTCTGGCGCGCGAACGATAGCCCCACACGGGGCCCTGGATGGCTGGGTAGAGGAGCTCCGGGCGCAACCGGGCAATGTGCCAGAAGGCGTCTTCCATGACTCGCTGCTTGACGGCCGTCTGGCCGGCCGGGTCGAGGTGCTGCATGCTGCAGCCGCCGCAGATGCCGAAGTGCGGACAACCCGGCTTGGCGCGCAGGGCGCTGGCGGATAGAACGGCGCCCACCGTCGCCAATTCGTAATTCGGCTTGCGCCGGTAGCTGGCAAAGGAGACGCGCTCACCGGTCAGCGCCCCTTCGACAAAGACCGTCTTGCCGTCCAGCCGGGCTATCCCCCTGCCCTCGTGGTCCAGCGATTCGATAATGGCCTCTGGCATCGGATTAGACTTGGCGAAATGGAGGCGCAATTGTAGGCAGGCGCCGGGGAATTGCAACGGCCGCTGCCTTGTCATAGCATTCCGTCATTGTTTGCCCTTGTCAGCCAGGTATGGACACGCTTCCGGGACCTTTCGACACCCTCAGCGGCTACCAGCAGGCCATCGACTGCATCCTGTCATCGGCCAGCAGGGAACTGTGCATCTTCGACCGCGACCTGGAAAAGACCGGCCTGAGCAGTCGGCAATACGCCGACCGGCTCTCGGCTTTTTTGGCCGGCGGCCGGGACAGGATGCTGCGAATCGTCCTGCACGATACCGAGCACGTGACGCGCTACTCGCCCAGGCTGATGACCTTGCTCAAGCGCTACAGCCACAACTTCATCGTCCGGCAAAGCTCGGAATCGCTGCGCAGCTTGTCGGACTGCTTCATTCTGGCCGACTCGACGAGCGGGGTGATCCGCTTTCACGAGGATCATTTCCGGGGCAAACTGCTGCTGTGCCAATCCGAGGAAATCCATGCCTGGCATCAGCGCTTCGAGGACCTTTGGACCGAATCCGTGCCGGGCATCGCGGCGACGCATTTGGGCTTGTGACAGAGCCGAACGCCTATGTTTTTTTCAGAAGAGTTTGCTAAAATGCCCTCTTGATCGAGATTCGTTCCGGTCAAAACCAAAATTTTGGATGTTGCATCACTGTATTTTTTCTTTATCGATAAGGGAAATCTCATGAAAAAATCTCTCCTCGTTGCTGCTCTCGTTGCCGTGGCCCTGACCGCTTGCGGCAAGAAAGAAGAAGCCAAGCCTGCTGCCGCTCCGGCACCGGCCCCTGCTCCCGCTGCTGCTCCCGCCGCCCCGGCCCAGCCGGCCGGCATGGCTGGCATGGAAGCCCCGAAAGGCATGGAAGGCATGTCCGGCATGGCTGGCGCGCCTGCCGCCGCTCCGGCTCAGCCCGCTGCCATGGGCGGCATGGAAGCCAAGAAGGAAGAGCCGAAGAAGTAATTCGGATTTCTCCGAAAAAGCCGGCCAGTCATTGGCCGGCTTTTTTTCGTCTACAGAATCGCGCGCCAGCCAAAGCCGGCTTCCTGGTCGGCCACGCCAATCCACTCCTCGGCGCAGCCGAGGACAGCCGCAAGCGCCTGGCGGGCCAGCCGCTGGGTGTTGTTCTGCTGGCTTAAATGTGCCGCGATGACATGCTGCAACCGGCGCCGGTCCAGGACGGCCAGCAGTGCCGCCGCCGCCGCGTTGTCGAGATGGCCATGCCGGCTTGCAATGCGCTGCTTGAGGTGACGCGGGTAATTTCCGTCTCGCAGCATGTCGGCATCGTGATTGCATTCCAGGACCAGCGCCTGGCAGCCGTCCAAGACCTGTTCGACATGCGGGGTCGAACAGCCCAGATCGGTCAGCAACCCCAGCCGGCGGGCGCCGTCAGACAGGAGGAACTGGACCGGTTCGCGGGCATCGTGCGGCACCGGGAAGGGTTGGACCAGCAGATCGCCGATCTCGAAGGATTGGTGGCTGTCGATCAACTCGCAGCGGGCTGGCGGAGCGCCGGCACCGGAACAGGCCATGCGGGTGCCATGGGTCATCCAGAGCCGCAGCTCGTGGCGTCGCGCCAGCGCCAGAGCGCCCGACGACAGGTGATCGCTGTGTTCGTGGGTGATCAGGATCCCGGCTAGCGTCTCCGCCTGGACGCCCAGGCGCGCCAACCGGGCGAGGGTCTCGCGCGGACCAAAACCGCAGTCGATGAGGACCCTGGTGGATCCCGCCTCGACCAGCAGCGCATTGCCGCGGCTGCCGCTGCCGAGCGAGGCGAAGCGCATCACTTCAGCTGGTCGTAGAGCAGCCCCAGGATTTTCTTTGCGGTTTCCGAGTTATCCACCCCGCCTTCGCGGGTCAGTATCTGGACGGTGCTTTCGCCGCCGTCACCCTTGACGAGAATGCGGAATTGCTGATTGGCCGTCGGCTTGCCGCTGTCCCAGAACTTCAGCTTGCTGAGGATGCCGCCGTCCGACTTCTTGCCGTCGCCGGCCTCGGGATCGACATAACGGACAAAATATAGTCCATTGGTCCTGTCGCGATCCTCGACCGTGAACCCGACCCGGTCCAGGGCCAGACCGACGCGCCGCCAGGAGCGGTCGAAGGCTTCTAGAAGCTGCAGTGAGCCGACATTGCCGGATGACCGCACTAGGCGGGCTCGCTCCTCCTTCTTGACGTCGCTCGCCATCAGGGTGCGGGCGCGGGTCTCTTCGGTTCCCAGACGCACCATCAGCCTGCGCAGCATTTCTGCCTCCAATTCAGGATCGGCCGGGCGCGGCTGCCATACGGTACGATCTTTGCCTTCGTTGGCATAGATCTCATACATGCCGCGGTGGCTGATGTAGATCTCGGTAGTACCTTCGACGGCGCCCTTTTCCAGACGGGTGCGGAACTTGTCGCGTTCGGGAGTGGAATAGATCTGGTCGAGAAACTTTCCCAGCGTGGCGCGAATCATGTCTTGCGGCAACTTGGCCCGGTTCTCCGCCCAGTCGGTTTCCATGATGCCTGCATCGGGCAACTCGAGGTTGACGATGAAACCGAGTTCCTGCCAGAAATCCTTCAGGTTGGGCCAGATCTTGTCGGGCGTCGCCGCCACCACCAGCCAACGCTGGCTACCGGAACGCTCGACACGCATCTTGTCGATCTGCGGCAGCACATCCTGCGCTGCAGCATCCTTGGTGTTGCTGCGCTCGGTGCTATAGGCGGAGAAGGTCGCCGAGCCGCGCGGTGAGATGTCCGGCACGGCATAGCGTTCGTCGCGGTTCGGCGAGGTCAGATCGGGCGGAATCTCGAGCGGCGGCAGCTTGCCGGCCGATTTGTAGTCGATTTTCTTGGACTCGATCATGCTGGTCGAGCAGCCGGCGGCGACAGCCGCTGCAACGCACAGGAAAAAAGCCTGGTGCAACTTACGGGTCATGCTTCGCCTTTCGGAATCAGTGCTGGTCAGACGGCCACACCGGCTTCGCGCATGGCTTGCAACACGCGGTCCTGGTGCGGCTCGGACAAGGGAGTCAGGGGCAGCCGGATGCCGCCTTCCATCAGGCCCATCCGGCTCACCGCCCACTTCACGGGGATCGGGTTGGCTTCGAGGAACAGCTGGCGATGCAGGCCGAACAGTCGCGCGTTGATCCGGCGTGCCTGGAGCGCCTTGCCCTCCAGGGCGGCGACGCACATCTCGTGCATCAGCCGGGGCGCCACGTTGGCCGTGACGGAAATCGTGCCGTGTCCGCCCATCAGGATGAAAGCCAGGGCACTGGCATCGTCACCACTGTAGAGAGCGAAGCCCTTCGGCGCGCGCAGGATCAGATCGGTGGCGCGCTCCATGCTGGCGGTGGCGTCCTTGAGACCAATGATGCCGGGCACCTGGGCCAGGCGCAGGACGGTCTCGTTGCTCATGTCGGCGACCGTGCGGCCCGGAACGTTGTAGAGGATCATCGGCAGGTCGACGGCTTCGGCAATCGCCTTGAAATGCCGATAGAGGCCTTCTTGGGTCGGTTTGTTGTAATACGGCACCACGTTCAGCGAAGCAGTCGCGCCGACCTTTTTGGCATAGGCCGTCAGCTCGATGGCTTCGGCGGTCGAGTTGCCGCCGGTGCCGGCAATCACCGGGATGCGGCCGGCGGCATACTCCACGGCGGATCGAACCAGCTCGCAATGCTCCTCGACGTCCACAGTGGGTGATTCGCCGGTGGTGCCGACGATGACGATCCCGTCGCTGCCTTCCGCAACGTGGTAATCCACCAGGGACTTGAGCCTCGGGTAGTCCAGGCTGCCATCGGTCCGCATGGGCGTGACGACGGCGACAATCGAACCTTGAATCATTTGTTTGCGCGCGCAGATAAAAGATGGATTCTACTTTATGAGGCCGCCTGGAGGAAGAAATGAGCGGACCGGCGGGAAAGTTGACCACCCCATCGCAGGGTAGTTCAGGCGAGGTTCACAGGTCCGCCAGGGCCTTGATATGGGTCGTTACGCTGCGGGCCAGGGCCGACAAGGCGTAGCCGCCTTCGAGCATCGAGACGATGCGGCCCTGCGCCGACTCGGCGGCGACGGCCTTCAGTTCGCGGGTGACCCAGGCATAGTCTGCCTCCACCAGTCCGAGAGAAGCCATGTCGTCCTCGTAGTGGGCGTCGAAACCTGCCGAGATAAAGATCGCTTCGGGCGCAAAGGCCCGCAGCGCCGGCAGCCAGACATCGGTCACCGCCTGACGGAAGCCATCGCTGCGGGTGCCGGCCGGCATAGGCACGTTGAGCATGTTCGGGGCCGGATCCTCGGTGCCGCAGTAGGGATAGAACGGATGCTGGAAGGTGCCCACCATCAGCACCCTCGGATCATTGGCGAAGATGTTCTCCGTGCCGTTGCCGTGATGGACATCGAAGTCGGCCACTGCCACCCGTGCGAGCCCGTGCGCCTCGAGCGCATGGGCGGCGGCGATGGCAATGTTGTTGAAGAAACAGAAACCCATGGCTCGGGCCCGCTCGGCG
>JADLGU010000331.1 GCA_020849155.1 Rhodocyclaceae bacterium
CGCAGGTTCTGACACAGCGAGATGAACTGCTCGATGCGTTCCTCGAGGGCGAAGAGTTCCCGATCCATCGCGACAAACTAACAAAAAAAGCGGTTTCACGTCAAGCAATAACGAGGATTTTTGAATGTTGTTTGTCAGTCCGGGCGGTTTTCCCGCCGTGTTGCGGGGACCGACTTTTCCTTTTGCCGCTATAATTTGGTCCGCCGCAGGGTCTTTTGCCCTGCGGCATCCTGTTCTAGGTGCTCCGCCGGCCCTCCGCCGGCGGGTTAAACGGGAATGAGGTGCGCAGGCCCCGGCCTGCAATGCCTCAGCTGCCCCCGCAACGGTAAGCGAGTGCGGGTCCGCCACACAGCCACTGAGCCACAGGCTTGGGAAGGCGGCGGATCAAGACTCGCGAGCCCGGATACCGGCCTCGGACAGACCAGTTCGGAATCGCCGCGGGGGTGCGGCCACCGGCTCCGGGTCCTGCCCGCTCCGATCCAGCTCCCTCTGGCGTTCCGTTTTCATCGATATTGTCCGGCAGCGGGGACGCAGGCCGGAAAAGGGAGCCATCCATGCAACGGAGCTTGACCCAGTCCTGGGCGTTCGCACTCGCCCTATCCCTAACACTCTCCGCCCAGGCGGAACAGGCCGACGAGGCCGCGGTCGTGGTGACCGCCAGCCGCTTCGGCTCGCCGGTGCTGGAACAGCCGATCGCCATCCAGGTGATCAGCGCCGAGGAGATCCGCCAGGGCACCGCCGGCAACGTCTCGGAGGTGCTGTCCAAGCAGGGCGGCGTGCATACCCGCATCAACTTCCTCGGCATCCCCGATTCGCCCGTTGATTTGCGCGGCTTTGGCATGAGCGGGGACCAGAACACCCTGATCCTGGTGAACGGTCAGCGCCTGTCGGAAAACGAGCTGGCCTCGGCGCGCCTGTCCTCGATCCCGCTCGACAGCATCGAGCGCATCGAGATCCTGCGGGGGGCCGGCGCCGTGCTCTACGGCGGCGGCGCCACCGGCGGCACCATCAACATCATCACCCGCTCTCCGCTGGCGGCGGCACCCGGCGGCAGCGCCGCGCTGGCCCTGGGCAGCCACGCCCTGCGCGACGGGCGGGCCAGCCTGAATGCCGGCAGCGGCCCCTGGGCGCTCAACCTCCACGTCCAGCGCCGCGAGAGCGACAATTACCGCGACAACAACCGCTCGGAGCAGAACATGGTGAATGGCGAGTGGCGCTATGTCGGCGATGCCGGCCATCTGGCGCTGCGCTTCGGCGCCGACGAGCAGCGCGCGCGCCTGCCCGGTCCGCGCACCGAGGCGCAGCTGAGGACCGATCCGCGCGGCACCGCCACCCCCCTCGACCATGCCAGCTCGCGCAGCGAGCAGCTCGGCCTCTACGGCGAGCATCGCGTCGGAGACCTCGTCCTCGCCGCCGACATCGGCCATCGGGTCAAGAAGGCGGGCGACTTCTTCGACTACGGCGTGGTCGGCAACAGCCGCAGCAGCTCGGTGGTGCGCACCACCTCGCTTTCACCGCGCATGAGCTGGCAGGCGACCCTGGCCGGCATGCCGAACCGCCTCACCGCCGGCGCGGACTGGAGCGGCTGGGATTTCGGCAAGGACACCGAAGCGACCTTCTTCGGCTTCCCGAGCAACCGCGACGAGAGCGGGCGGCAGACCAACCGCGCCGTGTACGTGCGCGACGAGCTGGGGCTGACCGCCACGACGCGCCTTTCCGCCGGCCTGCGCCGCGAGCGGGTCGCGCAGCAGCAAAAGGAAACCCTGACCCCGATCCCGCAGGACAAGACCAGCCGGACGCTGAGCGCCAGCGAACTCGCGCTGCAGCAGCAGCTCGGCGGCGGCTGGTCGGCCTACGGCCGCCTCGGCAGCAGCTTCCGCGTCGCCAACATCGACGAGAACCGCTGCTTCTTCCCGCCCTGCGCGCCGCTGCTCAAGCCGCAGACCTCGCGCGACCGCGAGATCGGCCTGCAGTGGCGCGCCGGCAAGGCGGCCTTCCGCGCCAGCCTGTTCGACATCGCGCTGAAGAACGAGCTGCACTACAACGCCCTCACCTTCATGAACATGAACCTCGAGCCGACCCGCCGCCGCGGCCTGGAACTGGAGGGCAAGGCCCCGCTCGGCGCGGACTTCGAGCTGGGCGCCCGCTACGCCCACACCGACGCCCGTTTCCGGGAAGGCAGCTACGGCGGCACCGACGTCAGCGGCAACCAGGTGCCGCTGGTGCCGCGCCATCGCGCCGGGCTCAGCCTCGGCTGGAAGGTCGCCGTTCCCACCAGACTGACTTTTTCGCTCAGCCACGTCGGCGCCCAGCGCTACGACAACGACCAGCCCAACCTGTTCAGGCGCATGCCCGCCTACTCCGTGGCCGACATCAAGCTGACGCACGAAACCGGCGGCTGGCGCCTGGCGGCCGGCATCAACAACCTGTTCGACAAGGCCTACTACAGCTACGCCATCGTGAACGGCGCCTTCACCAGCTTCAACGCCTACCCGGAGGACCGGCGCAACGCCTATGTCAGCGCCGAGCTGAGGTTCTAGCCGACCGCCATGCCCACCCGCCGCCGCGCCCTGTTGGTGATCCTGCTGCTGGCCCTGGTCGGGCTGGCGAGCCTGCTCGCGGCGCTGGCGGCAGGCAGCCTGCCGGTGGCGCCGGGCGATCTCGCCGCGGCGCTGTTCGGCGACTCGACGAGCGTGGCGGCGGAAGTGGTGCGCAAGCTGAGGCTGCCGCGGGCGCTGGCGGCCTTCGCCTGCGGCGGCCTGCTGGCGCTGGCCGGCGCGCTGATGCAGGTGCTGCTGCGCAACCCGCTCGCCGATCCCTACGTGCTGGGCATCTCCGGCGGCGCCGCGGTCGGCGCGCTGGGCGCCATGCTGCTCGGGCTGTCCGCGGCGCTGGTGCACGGCGGCGCCTTCGCCGGCGCGCTGGCCGCCACGCTGCTGGTCTTCGGCCTGGCGCGCGGCGACGGCTCGTGGACCCAGACGCGCCTCTTGCTCACCGGGGCCATCGTTGCCGCCGGCTGCGGCGCGGCGGTGGCGCTGATCCTCTCCATCGCCCCCGAAAACCAGCTGCGCGGCATGGTGTACTGGCTGATGGGCGACCTGTCGCATGC